>JBBEBG010000016.1 GCA_040882465.1 Gemmatimonadota bacterium | reverse complement strand
TAGCTCTGCCCTGGGCAGGAATCGAGAACCACTCCGAACGAAACGCGGATCCAGTGCTGAAGCTCGCCGCGACCAAGGCACGCGCTTGCCTCAGCAAGCGCCAGCGCAGCGTTCCAGCAATTGGTTGTTCTCAGACGTCGCAACCGCACCGACGTTGTGCGGTGCGTGTATGCACTCAATGCGGCCACGATCAGCGGGTCGTGAACCTCCCTTCGATCCAGCCGGAGATGCGGTCCATCGCCTCGGGAGCAAAGGTCTCCTCGATGTCGGGAATCTCGGCCGGGAGACCGGTGTCTGCGTGCTGGAAGAAATGGTTCAAGCCGGGAAGAATTTCGACTCTCGCGTCCGGGTGCTCGGCCCAAAGGGCCTCGAGTGCCGTAGCGTTCTGCGCGGGCGGGACCTGCAGGTCTCGGTCTCCGTAGAGCGCGAGAACGGGGACATCCAGGGCCTCGAGCGGGGGCGCGGGGTCCTGGTCGTACAGGGACCGGTTCCACGGCGTACCCAACGCGATCACGAGCTGCTCCACCTGGGCCTGAAACTCCGGTCGCGCCCAGAGAATGCCCATGATGCGGCTCACCTCCGGGGAAAGGGATGCCATCCAGCTGGAGGCGTTCGCACGAATCGATGCGAGGGCCCGCTCTGGGTCGGACTCATCCGCAAGGGTCCGCCGAATCATGTCGATCAGAGCCGCTTGGACTGGGACGAGCGGATCGTTCGAAACGGCAGCCGTCGTAGCGGCTTGCCCCTGGCTCAGCTCCGCGGCGGACACCACCGGGGGGGCCAGTAGAACCACGAAGGCGATGTTGTCGGAGGCCGCAGCCGCAAAGGGCGCCACCCTTCCGCCCTCCGAGTGCGCGACGAGTCCGAGGGCGCCCGGATCGATACGGGGATGCCGTCCCAGGACCTGGACTCCCGCGCGCACATCTGCGATCGCTAGGGCCAAGGTGGATCTCGTTGCATCCCCAGCCGAGCCCCCAGTACCTCGGTCATCCAAGCGAAGCGCGGCGATTCCCCGGCGAGCAAGGTAATCGGCGAGGACAAGAAACGGCCGGTGTCCGAAGACAGCGTAGTCGCGGTCTTGAGGACCGGCACCGCTGAGCAGGACCACGGCGGGGAACGGACCTTCACCGTCGGGGAGGGTGAGGGTCCCGGCGAGCCGCGTCCCGTCCTGCGGATTCTCCAAGGAGACCTCAACCTCGTCGTACGGAAAGGGCGGCCGAGGATCCTGCGGACGGGTCGACTGTCCGGTCAGTGTCGACGGAAGGGCGAGGATAAGCGAGACTGCGGTAACGACTCTCATTCGGCAGCCAGCCTCTTACGACGAGCGTAGGACACACGCGAATGGATCTTCCGCACCAGGAGCAGACTGAACACGACCGCGACTGCTCCAACCGTTACGACCTGAGTTCGGTCGGTTGGCCCGATCAACCAGGCCCACGACACCAGGAGCCCGGCAAGGGTCGCTAGCCAGCCGCCGAAACGGTGCACGCCGTACCAGTCGAACGGCTCGTCCTCTGAGGTCCAAGGGGAGATGAACTTGGGCAGATAGTTGCCCCAGATCGCGAGCGCGAGCCCCGAGGCCACGCCCTCCGCTTTGGCCGCCTTCGGGATCCATCCGGCACCGAGCCACCCGATCCCGACGAGCAGAACGGGGCCGGCGTCCATGATCGCGAAGAAGAGCACCGTCGCGACCAAATACCGCAAATAGCGACGCTCCTCCTCCGCGTTCGATCTGCGACGACGGGTGAACGCCACGGCCTCCAGAAACCCCCAAAGGAGGGGCGCAAGGAGGACCAGCCCGAACCAGTCGACGTCGGAGTCGGGGAGTGTGACCCAACCGACGACGCCGATAAGGGTCGTCGAAAGGGCCCCCGCCGCAGCGAACGTGGAAGGACCCCGGTCGGTCACGGAGTTCACGCTTCCCTCTCCACGACCCTACCGCGGGCGACTCGTCGTGCCGGCGCCAACTGGAGACCGAACGCCCCCGCGAATCCGAGGAGCGCCTCCTCCAGAACCGACATGCGGAGTCGGTACGTGATTGTGGTTCCGCGCTTCTCCGCGTAGATCAGATTCGATTCGCGGAGTACCGAGAAGTGGGCCGACATGGTGGCCCGGGCCAGATCGAATTCGTCCGCAAGCTCACCGGCAGTCATCGGTCGGTTCCTGAGGAGTTCCAACACTCGACGGCGGGTCGGATCGGAGAGTGCCTTGAATACGGTGTTCATGCGTCGCTATTTAGCCAATTATCGAAATTCAGTCAAGAGGACTCGGGATCAAGGTCTGAACACGCACGTTCAGGCCCCTGAGCCGATCTCACTCATGGTAGGGTGACATCGCACGGCCGCGGCGATCCTTAGGGCGCGAGTGATCTCATCCTCCTTGGCTTCCCCTCGGGTCCGCACACGAGCTACGAACAAACCGCTGCCGCACTTCGTCCCGGTCGAGAACTGGTCCGAGGTCTTCGCGATGCTCCTTGCGATGTCTGAGAACGGTGGATTGGCGTAGGCTACCTAACGACTCTGCGCGTAAGCTGCGCGCCAGGGTGCTGAAGGATTCACGCCGCAGGCCCACCGCGCCAGCTTCACGCGCCGGTTAGAGGGCCCCTACTCGGCGAACATCTCTCGTAGCACACCCAGTGCCTTGGAGAGCGTGGTTGGGGTGAGCCGCCCAAGCCTCCTGACAAGCCGTCGACGATCGACCGTACGGAGCTGATCGAGCACCACGAATCCGTCCTTCTTCTCGAATCTGCAAGGGATCCGAAATGGATACGGGTGCCCGCCCGAGGTCATCGGTGCGACGAGAAAGGTGGAAAGGTGTTCGTTCAGCTCGTCCGGTGAGACGATCGCGCAGGGGCGAGTCTTCTTGATCTCCCGACCGGCTGTTGGATCCAGAGAGATGAGAAAGACATCTCCTCGGCGGGGGCCCCCTTCGGTTACCAAGCCCACTCAGATGCGTCAAAGTCGGTGGCGACTGCTTCGTCGAGAGGTCCGTCCTCGCCCCGCTCACGAACCTTCTCCGCGGCCTCAGCCCATCCGGCGCGCCTAACGCCCATTCCGCGAACCATGATGCCGCCCTCAACGACCCGGAGCTCGACGTCATCCTCGAGACCGGCCTGCTCGAGAAGAGGCTTCGGAATGCGCACGCCCCGAGAGTTTCCGATGGGCACGAGCTTCGTCTTCATAGCGGCAGGCTCCGGGCGATGGACGTAATCACATTGTAATTACGACACGACGCGGAGGCAAGTGCAGGTGGAGGGAGCCCTACAACGTCTCGGCGCGTAAGCTGCGCGCCGGTGAGTCGAAGTGTTCAACTGCGGAGCCCACCGCGCCGGCTTCACGCGCCTGTTATGCCTCACCGCGGGAATGCCAGATTTCGGGTGCGCGCGAACTGTGGAGGCACGCAAGCACTTCGATTCCGTTTTGATCGATGCGGTAGTAAGGGACGTAAGGGAAGCGCCTAAGGATCGCCCCTCGGTGTCCTACCGCAATCTCGGGAAAGGCGTCCGGACGCTCGGCAATCACATCCACCGTATCTTCGAGAGACCGGAAGAACTCGGGACCGAGTCCGGGTCGCCGTTGGTCGTACCACTCCCGGGCTGAAACCACATCGGAAGCCGCCTCCAATCGGAAGCGGACCTTCACTCTACCGCGAGCCTTTCAGACGCGACCGGACCTCCTCCCACGAAACGAATCGGGGCTCCGGCTCGGCCAAACGCTTCTCCAGCTCCTTAAGGTGCCATTCCGGAACCGGGACGTCCTCGCGAGTCGCGGCGACCGCGTCCCAGGCGTCCCCGAGGAGTTGAACGCGCTCCTTGGGCGGGAGACGCAGAATCTCGGAGAGGAGTGCTTCCTTTGTCATTCCAGAAATCTCACGGGTTACCCCTGGACCTGCAATGTCCGGAAGGGTCGACGTGAGAGGCCTAACGGCTCGGCGCGTAAGCTGCGCGCCAGGGTGCTGACGAGGTCCATCCGCGATGTCCGCCGCGCCAGCTTCACGCGCCTGTTAGGCCGGTTGCCTAAAGGTCTTCAGGGCGAAGTCCCGTGTGGCGCGCGATTCGGGAGAGCATGCGTGGGCCGATCTCATCCCAGTCATGAAAGGCCCAAACGAAGTCGGGCCATCCGTCGCGGGCAAGAGTGGCATGGCTACCGGCCCGCCGCTTCACCGACCAGCCGAGACGCAGGAGGGCCGCGAAGACCCGCTTGGCCTTAGCGGAACCCCACGTGCTCACGCGGCCTGGAAGGAGACGCTGAGAAGCTCGGGGACGGCCTCACCACGCTCGAGTCGTTCCGCAAGCACGCGAAGGGCCAAGGCCTGGACCTTCGTGACGGCGTCGACCCGGGTCGTCCCGTACGCCAGGACGCCTGGCAACACCTCAACCTCGGCGAGCCAGCGACCGTCGGGTTCCTGTTCAGTGGCAATCTGAAGAGTCATGGTGTCTCAGTATAACGGAATCAGAAAACCCGGCCTAACGTCTTTGCGCGTAACCTGCGTACGAAGCGTCCAAGGTGTTTCTGAGATGCTCACATCGCCAGGTTCACGCGCCTGTTAGGATGATCCCCTCCTGGGCTCACGCTCCCGGGATTCACGGATCGCGGCGAGGATGTCGTCGCGGGTCAGGCCGGTATCGACGCCGGCGACATTGAGAGGCGAGCCACCGGGTGGAACGGGGCGTACGGTGAATTCGCTTCCGTCGCGACGCTTGATCCGGATCTCGCCCCTCTGTCCGGCCTCGTCGAGAAGGCTTGCCAGGCGCTGACGTGCCTCGGAGTATGTGTAGACTTTCATGGCTCAAACCTCCATTACCGTGATACCCAGCTTCTGGGCGACCTGTCGTTGCCGACCATCGAGGGAAAGCAGAGGTGTGCGGTACGTCCTGGCGCACTCCAGGATATAGGCGTCGTACGCATAGATGTCTTGCGCCCACGCCATCTCCACGGAACGCTCCACGTCGACCTCTCCCAGCCGCACTGGGATGGCGCGGAAAGACTCGAGGGCCGCCTTCGCCTGTTCCAGCTGGATGCGCCCGCGCTTGAACAGAGCGGACAGGCTGTTGCCGACCTCCCAAGGAAGGGTCGGCGCGGACACGAGCTCCACGCCCTCAGTGATCTCGAGGAGCCGAGCCTTGGACGGCTCGTTCAACACGACCGCCATGATCACGGAGGTGTCCGTTGTGACTTCCACGCGCGTCTCGCAGGGCTAAGGTACAATTGTACAATAGCTACGCGGGGCGTGTGAGGTCAACTGCGGCGGGGACCCAGCGGATGGCGGGGGTTCATCCTAACGGCTCGGCGCGTAAGCTGCGCGCCGGGGTGCTCAAGAGTTCAACCGTGATGCCCACCGCGCCAGCTTCAAGCGCCTGTTAGGGCTCCCCGCCGGTACCGCGAGTCGCCCGCCATCGCTCGAAGTCACGCCGCTGATGCAGGAGCGCGAGCACGAAGACTTGGGACTTGGCGACTTGGTACAGGAGGCGAAACGGGTGGGGGAGCAACTCGCGCGTCTCAGAGCCCGCATACTCCGGGACGGGCCGTCCCCTCTCACTGAGCTCAGCGAGGGAGTCCGCCGCATCGAGGATGCGTTCAAGAACGCCCGCGGCGTTCTCGGGCGAGTCTTCGGCGATGTACGAGAGGCCCGCCTCGAGGTCTCGAAGAGCCCCGTGCGTCCAGACTACTCGGCGGCGCCCAGGACCCATTTCCGACGAAGGGACTCGGCGACTTCATCGTGTGGGACTACGTGGCCCGCTTCGATGTCAGCCAGCCCCCGCTCGATCTTCTGGACGACGTAGAGGTGGTAGAGGACGTCATCCAACGAGCAGTCGTCGGGAAGGCGACTCAAGACTTCCCGGACCTTGTCCTTCGTGGTCAATCGGCCTCCCGGGCAATCGGAGCATGGCCAGCGTCCCATGCCAGCATTCGAAATCTACCCCGAGAATCGACGCGGGAACATGAGCAAATGGGACGCCCAGGACGTGGAGGGGAGGCGCCATAACGTCTCGGCGCGTAAGCTGCGCGCCCGGGTGCTCAAGAGTTCAACCGCCAAGCCCACCGCGCCAGCTTCACGCGCCTGTTAGGTGAAAGCAGAGTCTACGTTCCGCGGCTGTCAACCCAACCCGGGAGACCCGAAATCCTCAAGGCGAAGGCAGTTGGGGGAGGTTGCCCTCAGTCGCCCTTGAGAACGCTCACGGGTTCCACTGCGGTGGCTTGCCTGGCAGGCACGAGGCACGCGAGGACGGAAACGACGAGAAACACACCCGCAGCCACACTGAGCAGAATCGGATTGCGCGGATCGATTTCGAAGAGCAGACCTTCCAGCAATCGCGCGAGTACCAGCGCGCCGACGACGCCAACCACGACGCCCACGGTCGCGATCATCATGCCCTGCCGCAGAACCATCGTGAGGATTCGAGCTCGATCGGCCCCGATTGCCAACCGGACGGCCAGTTCCTTTCGTCGCCGGCTGACGGTATGCGTCATGGAGGCGTACAGCCCGGCACTCGCCAGAAGAATTGCGAGGAGCGCAAACGCTCCGACGAGTAGAGCCCGAAACTGCTGGTTTTGTCCCGCCTCGATGAGCCGGGCCTCGAGCGTACGAATGTCCTGAAGAGGCACGATGGGATTGAATTGCGCCGCCGCGCGCCGCAGCTCCGGAATCACCGCTTCGACAGCGCCACTCGTCCGGATCACCGCTTCGAGCTCGGCCGCTTGCTGGGTGTGCGGAACATAGATCGCCGGGCGAGGGCCATCCTCGATGCGCGCCTGAACAGCGTTCTCCACGACGCCCACGATTCTCACGCGTCGCTCGGCACCGCCGGCCCTCACCTGCAGCTCCATCTCTAGCCCCACGGGATCTGTTCCCACAGGGATCTGGGTCGAGACGAACCGCTCGTTCACGACTGCGACGGGTTCACTGTCGGGTCCATCCACGAAGTCGATTCCGCGACCGCTCACCACGCGGGTCCCCACGAGGTCCAGGTATCCAGGCGACACCACGTATCCAGCGATCCCCTCTCTCCACGCGGCCGCCGGATCTCCGGTCAGGAGGATTCTGGGAGCCCATGACGGAGCGCGCAGGGGCACCTCCGTCGTTCCGGCGACCGCGACCACGCCGGGCACTGCGGACAGGGCTTCGAGGGCTCGCTCCCAGCCAGCCCACGTCGTCGTCCATAGGTCCGGAAAGCTTCGCGCGGCACCTTCCATGTCCACTTCCATGGAGACCAGGTTCTCGGGGTCGAATCCGGGATCCGTCGAGCGAAGATTCACGAACGAAGCGAAGAAGAGCGTGGCGCCCGAAAGGAGTATCACCGCCGCCGTGATCTGTCCCGCCACGAACATCGTTCCGACGCGGGGATACGGTTCCGAAGCTCCGCGCCCGGAGCGCTGAAGCCGAAGCCACGGTCCGGCCCGAGTCGTTTGCAAAGCGGGAATGAGACCGGCCGCGAGTCCAACGCCCAACGAGACGAACGCCGCGAACGCCAAGACCCGCAGGTCGAGTGTTGTGGCCGCCAGTCGCGGGATCGATGCCGGCGCGTAACGAACAAATGCCTCGATCCCGGCCCAAGCGACCGCGAGACCCAAGCCGCCGCCGAGCGCAGCCAGCAACATGCCTTCGAGGGCGAGAAGTGCGACGATTCGTCCCCTCCCTGCCCCGAGGGCCGATCGCACACTCAACTCCCGAGTCCGATCCAGAGATCGCGAGAGGAACATCGTCCCCGCGTTCAGCGCAGCCAGGAGGAGGAGCATCCCGGCGGCTCCGAACAGGACTCCGAGCGGCCGGCGGGCGCTCCCGACTGTTTCGTCGAGCAGCGCGTTCGCGTGGAATGCCACCGGGGCCCCATCGGGACGGCGGTTCGTGAGCGGGTAGTCGCCCGCGAGCTCCGCCGCGACCCCTTGGAGCTCCGTCCGGGTCGACTCCATATCGGCGCCAGTTGCGAGCCGTGCCACAACGAGCATTTCCGCGACGTCCCGCCTGCGATACCGGGGATGATCGGCCGGCAGGGCGATCCAGAGGTCCGGTTCCTCTCCGGGAGGAAAGAAGGCCTCGGGCGGCTGGAATTCGGCCGGCAGAATGCCCATGATCGTGGCTCTCGTGAGTCCCCTCGGAACGGGACTCCCCACCACGTTCGGATCTCCTCCGTATCGACGTTGCCAGGCCCCGAAGGTGATCATGACCACGGGGTCCGACTGGACGCTTCCGTCGGCTGATTCGAACGACCGGCCCAGTGCCGGTGAGACTCCCAACACGTCGAACAGGTCAGGAGAAACGCGTGCAGCGCGCACGACCTCAGGACCGTCCCCGTTGTCGGAAAGGGGGAAGTCGATCGATTCCATCGCCGCGATCCCGGCGAAGGAACGAGTGCGTCCGCGGATGTCGTCGAACTCGGGCCACGAGATCGGCCCCAGGCGCGTGCGGCCGTCACCCTCCGCCTGCGATCCCCCGTCAGGGCCACGAGTCGCCCCGACCGTGACGAGCGACGCGGGGTCCAGATAGGGAAGCGGTCGCAGAAGGACCGCGTCGACGACACTGAACACGGTGGCCACGGCCCCGATTCCCAGGCCGAGCGTCGCCCCCACAGCGAGCGTGTACGTCGGGCTGCGGATCAGTCCCCTCAACCCCGGACCCAGTTCTGAGAGAGCGGACGTGAGGACGCCGATCCCAGTTCGCGAGCGGCCATCTGCGGGCGCGGCCCTGGAAGCGGTCAGCCTCAGGACCACCTCTTCCGCTGCGGCTCGTGCGTCTCGGCGACGGCGGATGATCGTGGAGGGGCTCCACCAGGCGAGCGCGCTCGACAGGGCCTGTCGCCTGAGGCGCGACCGGGCGACAACGAGTGGCACTCCGCATTCGCGATCGTCCAGGAAGCGCTCGACGATGTCGCCGACGATGAACTCCGCCCCCGGGCCACGGAGGAAGAGCGCCACTAGGCGCGCCTCCGTCCCGGGCAGATCACTCGGAGTCTGACCTCCGCTACTCACCGGAGTGTCCTGCCACAATGGCTTCGATCGTCGGCATCAGCCCCTTGGACATCGTGCGGATCGCCTCGATGGATCGGTGGAGCTCCGCCGCACCCTCCGGCTCGATCCGGTAGTACTTCTTCCTTCGTCCTCCCCGCTCGGGAGTGGGCCGGCCCACGCGGGCTCGGACGTAGCCTCGCTTAGTGAGGCGGTCGAGGGCCGTATAGACCGCGCCTGCCGACACCTGTCGGCCGGTTCGCTCCTCGATCGATCGACCAATGGCCGCCCCGTACGCTCCTTCTCCGAGATCGACGAGGGCGAAGAGGATCAGCTGTTCGAATTCGCCGAGCGCCCTGGGCATGAGATGCGTCCTCGTTGGAGTGACCTGCTTGTTCGATCGTTCGCGAGGTCCGAGCGTTACCTCGGACCCAGATACTGCCGATAGAGCGCGGCTGCATCCTGTCGTAGCGCCTCATCCGTCAGCTGGGGCAAGAGCACATCGGCTGCACCGGCATCGCCTCGAAGAATGTGCCCCCGCACGACCCCATGGATCGCCAGCTGACGGAGCTTCGCGTCATCCAGCGCGAGGGCTTCGCGTTCCGCGGCGGCACCCTCCTCCGGCCCCGAGCGAGTCCAGTCCGTCGCTACGCGGCTGAGCAGTTGCCACTCTCCGAAGTCGTAACCGAACGCGGTTTGCGTCGCGTACGTCCAGGTGAACGCCGCTCGAGGAAGGACCTTTCCCCACGAGCGGATGACGTCGTACGTCCACATCTGGACGTCATATGGCTCGAAGAGACTCGCACGGTTCGGCTGGTTCTGCCACGAGCCATCGAAGACCGCGTCACTTACGGCGATGTCCAAAGCTCTGAGGGCGTCGTACTCCTCCTCGCGATCCATGTCCCAGGCCGCTTGGAACGCCGCGAAGAACGTCTCCTGGTCCGAGATTCCGTGCGATTCGAGCGCCTCGATGACGCGCGCGGCGTGCGCGGCGAGCTCGGGCGTCTGTGCAGTCGCCGCGAACGCGGCCGGCATCGTGGCGAGTACCACGAGGCCCACGGCCCTCGGAAAGTGGCGACGATGAACCCTTGTCACGCTCATCTCGGACCTCCTGGTCCACGGTATGTACCACACTGCAGTGTTGTGCTCACAGATTTCTACTGCAGTGCAGCACAAATGTCAAGCAGCATGACGGGAGACCGTGGGCTGCGGGCGCGACGGCGACCTTTCGGACTGAAGCGGAATTAGGGGGAACGACCTCGAACGAGGCTCAGGTAGCGCGACGGATGAACGTGCGGGAGGCGAGGAGAGCAGCGCCGCCACAAATGAGTCTTTGGGGGCGCGTGCATAGGGGTACCGTGGATTGGCTTTCACCTAACGGATTTGGGTTTAAGCTGCGCGGCCTGGGCGCTGACCCGCAACCACTACGTCCTTCCGCGTCAGCTTCAAACCCTTGTTATACGACCCTCCCTAGATGGTTCGGCTTCTATTCGGTATACTCCTTCGAGTCTGCCAACCGCCAACCAAACGGGATGAGTCCAGCCATGACGCGAGTCGCCATCGTCACAGGAGCCAGTCGAGGGATCGGAAGAGGCGTGGCGCGCGAATTGGCTAGTCAGGGCTGGAACGTCTATGCGACGGGCCGATCGGTAGCGAACGCTGATTTGCCGCGCGGCGTGCGCCGGATCACTTGCGATCATACGGACGATCAGGCGGTTGCCGACACGTTCAGGGAGACTCTACGAGAGGCAGGACAAGTCGACGTCCTGGTGAACGGCGTCTGGGGCGGATACGAGAGAATGGTCGAGGACGGACGGTTCACGTGGGGCGACCCGTTTTGGCTTCAGGCTGCATGGCGCTGGGATGCGATGGTCGGTGCTGGCGTCCGCGCGGGGTTCGTCGCGAGCCAGCACGCCGCTTCTGCAATGGTAGAAGCTGGCCAAGGGCTAATCGTTCACCTGTCTCACTGGGCCGCGCAGAAGCACGTGGGCAACGCCGTCTACGGTATCGCCAAGGCAGCCACCGACAAGATGGCCGCGGACATGGCCCACGAGCTGAGAAAGCATAACGTCGTCGTTGTGTCCGTTTATCCGGGACTGGTTCGGACCGAAGCGGTGCTTTCGGCGGGGATCTTCGACCTCTCCAACTCGGAGAGTCCGGAGTTCCTGGGGCGGGCCGTGGCGGCACTCGCTGACGATGAGGACGCGATGCGTCGCTCCGGGCAAGTCGTCGTGGCCGCCGACCTGGCCCTCGAGTATGGATTCACCGACATCGACGGGAAGCAGCCCCGCCCGTTGACACTGGCAGACGTCTGATCAGCTCGGGGCCGTATAACGTCTCGGCGCGTAAGCTGCGCGCCGGGGTGCTGAAGAGTTCACCCGTAAAGCCCACCGCGCCAGCTTCACGCGCCTGTTAGACACCCACCCGAAAAACGTTGCCGGGCACCGCAGTTGCGAGGACCTTTCGCACGGCAGGAATGAGCGGCCGCAGGTCGACCAGACGATTCGAGGCGGCCTGCAGAACTACGACCGCGATACCCGACGCGGGAACGTTCTGCTGAAACTCGAGATTGAGGTCGACAGTGATCAGGGCGTCGAATCCTTGGTCCCGCATGCCGATGACCAGATCGCCGTTCTTCCGACCCTGCCACCCCAGGTCGGCAACGTGAGCCACTTCGAGTCCGGTGAACTCGCGTTTCAGTGGCCGCGGGATCGATTCGTCGAGGAGGATCCGCACCTACCGGGCGGCGGCCTTGTCGAGGAGCAGAGAGTTTCCGAGCTCGAGCGCAGCGATCGCCTGCTCTCGCGTAACGGACGGAAAGTGGTCGAGAAACTCGTCCAGCGTGTCACCGCCCTCGATGTAGTCGAGCAACGTTTTAGCAGGCACGCGGGTGCCCACGAACACCGGCGTGCCACCCATGATCTCGGGATCGCTGTGGACTGGCATCGGTATCTGCAGCATAGCCCTATCTCCGGCAACGTGAGTACCGAAAAATAACCCAGGGGGCTCGGGTGTGTCTAACGTGCTGCGATTCTGCTGCGCGACTCAATCTGAAGATCGAGCGCGGTACGCGCGAGCCTCAAAGTCTACCGCATCAGCAGCAATCGCTGGTTAGAACGCATGCTTCGCTCGTTGTTTCTGAGTAGGTCGGAAGACACGACACCTCGGCGACGTGCCGCCAGGGGATGGAGCGGGTCGTCACCAGCGTGCCTCAAGCTCGGCCTCGATCATACCACGGAGTGCGACGTTCGCAGTCCGTGTAGCCTGCGCGGCGCTGAGGCTGCTGGATGCACCAGCACGAACCGCAGCAAGCTGAAAGGCCAGGTGAGTGTCCTGCTGGAGCTCACGCCATGGGGTGAGGACCCGCACCGCCATTGATAATCTCCCCTCGGCATCGCGCTCGGTACCCAACCATCTGATATGGTGAGAAACCGCGTCGAGCAATGCTTCACGCTCGCTGAACGCTCGATCCAGCCGTTGGATCAGGTAGACCTGGGACTCCTCGAAGTAGCTGACGATGAGTGCGCGGAGCTCGTCGTTGTCGACTAGCCCGAGTCGATTGGCGTCCTTCAAGCTGGTGCTGGTATAGGCAGCCCTCTGGGGTTGAATGACGGCCCATACCAAGAAGTCGGCGAACGCCATGGCCACGGCGTCAAAGTCAGGCGCCGAATCGTCCCAATTCTCGAGGAGCCAGGTCGCCGCCCCGAGGTGCCGCTGACTGGTGCGCTCAACGGCCGCCAAGTCCACCGTATCGGCAACAAGATCGGCGTGGATGAGTTCGAGAGCGTCCCGCTCGGCTTCGTCGTCCTGCACCCCCTCCCACCACGCGTCAATCCCAAATGCTAGCAGGATCGAGCCGATGATCACCACGCCTTCCACAAAGATGCGGAGCCAGGGGACTTTCGTAGCCAAGCGGCCTCACCTCCCCATCGAATGCGTTCTAACGCCCCGGTTCAGCGGCGGCGCGCGGCGCCGTCCGCTGCAACCGGTTGTTGGGCGACCCTCCGCATCGAAGGGAATCGCCATTTACGTAGTCTCTTGCATGCATGCCTGTCGGACTAATCGTCTTGATCATCTTCAGAAAACTTGGACGCGGCCGCTCCAGCTGCTACATCAGCAAGACTCTTGTGTTTTGCCGTCATGTCCTGGCTGAGGGAGTCAGGCGCGTTGTCGACATAGCGGACCTCCGTCCCATCAACCGACACTCCGTTGGTCTGGAGGACATAGTATAGGTAATCACCCAGGACACCTTCCCACTCCAGATTCACAACAACCGCCAAGCGCATTGTCATCACCTCCCTCGCTGTCCATGCTGTTGCAGGAGTTCTCGCGCCTCAGGTTCGCTCATGCCAAAGAGCACGGTAACTACCTTACTCACCACGGGTGAGTCGCCGCAGCCAAGCAGCTGCCGCAGACCTTCGATGGCATTTTCGTCGCCTATTGCTCCCAGGGCCTTTGCCAGAGCATCGCGGGTGTAGCTGTCAAGTGTGGCATCGGCGGCAAGGTCCCGGAGAAGCGGGCCAGCTACCGGATCGCCGACGGTCCCAAGGCTCTCAATCGCCGTCGTCTTCGCGAACTCGTCGAGGCGCGGGAATGCCTCGCAGATGCTCGCCGCATCCCCTAGGGTAGCGAGAGCTCTTATCGCATTGGACTGAATCCGTCCGTCTTGGGATGTCAGGTATTGTCACAGCCCCGCCTTGTCTCCAGTGTCCTTGAGCGTCCGGATCTTCTGCACCGCATCCTCAAACGTGGCCATAGTCTTCCTCTCCTTGTTTCTGACCGGGGTAGCAGCGCTTCGTTCGCGCGCTTCTCGCTGAGAATCACGGATCGCCTGAGCAATCGCCTTTCGCACGTCGTTCGGATTCCTTTCCTCAAGTGCCTTCGACAGCGCCTCAATCGCTCGCGCACCGCCGATCTGTCCGAGGGCCTGTGCCGCGTGCCGGCGGAGATTCTTGTCGTCGTGGCTCAAAGCCATCGCGAGTGGCTCGACCGCGTCAAGATCCGCGATCTCGCCAAGCGAGCGGGCCGCAGCTTCGCGCACCGTTTCGCTGCTGTCGTTGAGTGCCCGCATCAAGGCAAAAGTCCCTTTCCGGAGTTTCGCCAGTCCGAGCGCGGCTGATCTACGCTCGTCCGTGGTCCCGCGCGCGAGAACATTCAGCAGCGCAAGCACCGCGCCTCGCGCAGAGTCGCATTGCCGCCAGTTCGCGTCGATCAGGTCGAGTGCCGTTACAGCCATGTCCTGAACGCGAGGGTCATTGTCGTTGAGCGCGTACACAAGGTCTCCCACCATGCCTTTCGCGGCTTTGGATTGCGCCCACAGCCGATCAATCCGATTGAGAGCCCAGATCGCGTTGCGCTGCACCTTCGCGTCCCTGCGGCTGAGGGCGAGGAGCAGCGGGCCGATCGCATCCCGCGCGGCGACAACCCACTGTGGATCGATCCGATCGAGTGCCGGTTCCGCTTCCTGGCGCACATCCTCGGACGGGTCAACAAGTGCCGCTGTCAGCGGCTCGATTGCGCGACGCGCGCCCGTACTCCCTAGTGTTTCCGCCGCGACTCGCCGAACGCCTTGATCTTCGTCGCCGAGCAGCGCGACGAGCGCTCTGATGGCACGTGGACTCCTGGAATGCTCGAGTGTTCGCGCGGCCTCCGCTCGTGTCCAAGAATGCTTCGATTTGAGCTGACGCAAAGTCCACCAGAGCATGGAGCACCCCACTTTGCGGCGTCTCGCGATACCGCCGGCTGCCGAATGGTGAAGGCATGACCCGCCCAACTAGGATTCGACCGACCCATGTAAGCGCGCGTTTCAGCCGAACTCGCCCATGTATGTACGCCAACACGGCCACACGCAAGGCGGCACCTCCTGGCCCAATACTCCCGTTCCCGAGGCTGCGATGTCGGGTGAGGCTGGACTTCGAGGGTTACGCGGATCCGTGTAAGCGACCGGTGCGCACGCAGTCATAGTCGATCGAGCGGGCTCCGGACGCCCCCGGGTCCGTGATTCAATACGTGTGTGTAAACCATCGTGGTCCTGAGGTCGGCGTGTCCGAGGAGCTTCTGAATCGTGCGGATGTCCTGACCGTCCTCCAAGAGGTGCGTGGCGAAGGAGTGCCGGAAGGTGTGACAGGACACATGCTTGACGATTCCCGCCTGCGTCACGGCCACCTTGACGGCGCGCTGGGGAATAGACGGGTCGAGATGGTGCCTTCCTTGCGTGCCGGTAGACCGATTGACCCAACGGTTCCTCTGGGGAAAGATCCATTGCCACCCCAAATTGCGAGCGGCGGCCGGATACTTTCGGGCGAGGGCATCCGGTAGCGAAACGCGACCGAACCCGTCCGCGAGGTCCTGCGCATGAAGCTTTCGGACTCGGTCCAGTTGGCCTCGGAGGGAATCGACCAACGCGCCGGGGAGCATCGTCGCGCGATCCTTGGAACCCTTTCCGTCGCGCACCAGGATCGATCGGCGCGAGAAGTCGAGGTGCTGTACCCGTAGCCGAAGGCACTCCATGAGCCTGAGACCGGAACCATAGAGCAGGCCGCCCACAAGCGCGGTGTCCCCGGTCATCCTGCCCAATACTTCGCGCACCTCGTCGCGCGTCAAAACCAAGGGCAGACGCCTCGGCTTTCGCGCACGCAAGAGTGTTCCAAGGTCACCGAGGTTTCTGCCGAAAACTCTTCTGTAGAGAAAGAGAAGGGCGCTCAGCGCCTGGGTCTGCGTCGAGGCGCTGACTCGCCTCCGCACCGCGAGGTGCGTGAGAAACGCGTTGACTTCGGCCTCTCCCATTTCGGACGGGTGTCGCATTTTGTGAAAGCGAACGAAGCGCCGGACCCAGAGCGCATAGGCCTGCTCCGTTCTTCGACTATAGTGCCGACCGCGGAGCTCCGATCGAAGGCGGGAGAGCAGGCGCGCGCCTGGGGAGTCGGGTGGGGCCGGCTCGTGGCTCACTGGAGGCTTGGAGCTGGGGGTGACGCGCTTGCCGCATTTATCCTGTAAGAAATGCGTTCGGCGGCAGGGCGGGACCATATCTGAAGGGGTGTGAGCGAAGCCTCCGAATGGAGCGACGCGAACCGCCTCGTCCCGCGACGCTAGCCTCCCGACCGTCCCCGCAGTAACCGAAGCCCGTTCAGCACCACGAGAAGTGTGCTCCCCTCGTGCGCGACCACCGCGATCGGGAGGGGAATCCCCACAGTCGAGGCCGTCACCACCAGGAAGCCCATCCATCCAACGCTGAACCAGACGTTCTGGCGTACGACGCGGCGGGACCGCTGCCCGAGCCTCACCAGGTAAGGGACCTTCATGAGCTCATCGCTCATGAGGACGACGTCGGCCGTCTCGATCGCGACGTCCGTCCCCACGGCGCCCATCGCGATTCCAACGGACGCTGCCGCCATCGCCGGGGCGTCGTTCACTCCGTCTCCCACCATCGCCACCCCGCGAGAGCGCTTCGCCAGCTCGCGCAGGGCCTCGACCTTCTGATCGGGGAGAAGCCCGGCGCGCACCTCGTCCGCGCCGAGGTCCGCGGCGATCGCCTTCACCGCGGGCGGGTGGTCGCCGGAGAGGATCGTGATCCAACGAATCCCGCACTCTTCTTTCAGCACGCGGATCGTCTCCTTCGCGCCGGGGCGAAGCTCGTCTCCGAATGCCATGGCGGCGACCGTGCGATTCCCCTCTCCAAGGAGGACGACCGAGCGACCGAGCTCACTCTGTGCGCCGCGCCAACGATCGAGCCGCTCCGGGACGGCGGCCGACCGGCGGCGGGCCATCCCGTCATTCCCGACCCATCCCCACCGGTCTCCGATCCGACCTTCGACTCCCTCGCCCGGAATGGCCCGAAAATCCTCGACCCGGGCCGGCTTGACGCCGGCTTCCCTGGCGGCGCGGAGAACCGCTCGCGCCAGGTGGTGTTCGGACGCCGCTTCGATCGCCGCGGCGAGCTCAAGCACCTTCCCGTCCTCCAGATCGGCGCTTTCGATCGAAAGGAGGCGCGGCTCGCCCACGGTCAGCGTCCCCGTCTTGTCGAATGCGAGTGCATCCAGCGTCCCCGCGCGGTCGAGGATCCCTCCTCCCTTGAAGAGGATCCCGTGGCGCGCGCCGTTCGCGATCGCGGAGAGCACGGCCGCCGGTGTCGAGATCACGAGGGCGCATGGACTCGCGACGACGAGGAAGCTCATCGCCCGGTAAACGGCGTCGCCGGGCGTCATGTCGAAGATCCCCCAGGCGACGAGGGCGGTCGCCGCACTCCCCACGAGGACGAAAATCGTATAGGGATGCGCGAAGCGGTCGATAAACTCCTGCGCCGGCACGCGCTCCTCCCGCGCCTCCGCCACCATTCGCACGATCCGCGCGAGCATCGTTTGCCCCGCGAGGCGCGTCACCTCCACGGTGAGGACCCCGCTTTCGTTGATCGTTCCGGCGAAGACCTCGTCTCCCTGGGAGCGGGAGACCGGCACGGATTCCCCCGTGATCGCCGACTGATCCACCTCGCTCCTCCCGTCGCGCACTTTCCCATCGCACGCGATGCGCTCCCCTGGACGGACGAGGATCGCCTGGCCCGGCTTCAATTCGGCCGCGGCGACCTTGCCGATCTCCCGCCCCTCGTCGTCCACGAGGGTCGCGTTCTCGGGATGGAGATCCATGAGCGCCTCGATCTCGCGGCGGGTCCGCCCCAATGCGAAGGCTTCGAGCGTATTGGACAAAGAAAAGAGGAAGATCAGGATCGCCCCCTCGAGGGGCTGTCCGACCGCCGCCGCCCCGATCGCAGCCGTTCCCATCAGGAAGTCGACCGAAAGTTTTCCTTCGCGGAGCGTCCGGAGCGTGTCGCGGACGATGGGCGCTCCGCCCACGAGGTAGGCGACCCCCAGGGGAAACCAGCGCCAGGGCGAAGGCTCGGAGGGTACCCACTCGAGGAGGGCGCCCCCGATCATGCCGAGCGTGACGACGATCGTCGCTCGGAGGTAGATCATCGTCTGCCCGGCTTCGGACGGCCTGGCAGCAGGGCGCGCGGAGGCGCTGGCGGGAGACATTCTTGGGAGTATAGGGGAATCGGGCGTTCGGAGAAGACGTCGGATGGACCAGGCGGGCGGGCCTCGAAGCCTTCTAGAGAAGGGAGAGCTGCTCGTCGGTTTGGCCCTGAATCCTCAGGGCTTCCGGCCTACGGAAGTGCGCGGTCGAGAGCTCGACCGATGGACGGTCGAGGCCGGCTCGCCGACGCGCCACATCGAACATCGTCCGGATTTGCTCTGCGAAGGGTCCCTCGCCCCGCATTCTCTTTCCGAATTCGGAGTTGTAGAGGACACCGCCCCGGAGACTCAGGAGACGCGAGCGGACTTTTCCAGCCCGGTCGGGGATGTGCTCTTCCATCCATTTGAGGAAGATCGGGCGGACGGCTCCGGGGAGGCGGAGCACGGTGTAACCGGCCCCGACGGCGCCCGCTTCGGCTGCCGCGCCGAGGATTTCCGGGATCTCATGGTCCGTGAGCCCCGGAATGATGGGGGCGACGTTCACCGCAACCGGGATTCCCGCCGCCGAAAGGGCTCGGATCGCTTCGAGGCGGTGCTCGGGCGGGGACGCGCGTGGTTCCAGGGCGCGCTGAAGCCTTCGGTCGAGCGTCGTGATGGAGAGCGTCACGCATGCGGCGCCGACTTCTGCGAGTCGGGCCAGGAGGTCGGCGTCGCGTTCGACGAGCCGGCTCTTCGTGATGATGGCCACGGGATGAAGCGTGCGCGCGAGGATCTCGATGCACTTCCGCGTGATCTCGAGCTTTCGCTCGATCGGCTGGTACGGGTCGGTGACTCCGCTCATCACGATCGGGACCGGCACCCACTTGGGCCGGGCGAGCTCACGTTCGAGGAGCGCCGGAGCCTCTTCCTTTACGAGGATGCGGGATTCGAAGTCGAGGCCGGCGGAGAAGCCGAGGTATTCGTGAGTGGGGCGGGCATAACAGTTGTGGGTCGCGAGCCCGGCGGCGTAAAAGGTCCCTGTGGAGGTTTGGATGTCCACGACATCTGTCAATGGACCGGGCTCGATGGCGAGGATGGGTTCGGGTGTCGTGGGCGGGGGCTCCCCGAAGCGAAGGCTCCCGTCATCCAAGGTGAGGTGGTGCAGCATGCGACCGGGTGCCAGATCATCGGTGCGGAACCATGCTCCACTTCCATGTTCCAACCATCGGTGCTCGTGCGTCGTCGCAACTTCCGTACGCCGGGTGACGAGTCTTAGCGTTGGCTTTTTCGACCATCGGACAGCTTCGACCCGGGCTCGCCGCAACATTCTCGGCTGTCCTGAGACGCCGGGGTGCTCATCGAAGCCCACAAGGGAATCGCCCCCAAGAACCCCTCCAATTGGTCTCCAGGAGCCGTCGTCATGGAGGATCGGCGTTTCAGCTGAAACGCAGTACACACACCCATGCTCGCAACCCCGATACGGATTGAGGCTCCAGTCGAAGCCGACGTCCGGGCTGCTGTTTCGATTGAGGGCGGAGCGGGAGGTGTCCCGCAGATATTCGGTGCGACGCCGGTGCGGATCTCCCTGCTCTTCCGGCTCGAATTCGACGTGGAGGCGCTCGAATCGGTTCGGCACATCGTCGGCAGAGCCGCGACCGCGGATGATGGGGAGGGACCGGTCCATTTCTTTTGATAGCCGGATTCTTCGCTGTAGTTTCGGTGTATATTCGGGTATTCCAATGCGCCCCGCCAGCCCCCAATTCGAAGGTGTGCCGGAGCGTTGGGATCAGGGCAAGAGGCGGCCTCCGCACTGGACCCCCTGAGACCGTTCCCGTAAACTTCCAGGCCCGCCCCCAGCGGGGTCTCGATAGAGATGAAGGGTCTGGGGAACGCGCGAGTGAGGATCGCGGGCGGGCCGGGCAACCGGTGACCGCCGGAGGAAAGTCCGAGCTCCACAGGGCAGGGTGCCGGGTAACGCCCGGGCGGCGAAAGCCGACGGAAAGTGCAACAGAGAGCAGACCGCCGATGGCCCTTCGGGGCACAGGCAAGGGTGAAAGGGTGCGGTAAGAGCGCACCGGGCCGCCGGCAACGGTGGTCGCAAGGCAAACCCCACCCGGAGCAAGGCCATGCAGGGACGAGGAGCGGCCCGCTCCGTCTGAGTCCCGGGTAGGCCGCACGAGGCACGCAGCGATGCGGGCCCCAGAGAAATGATCCTCCCCGGCTTCGGCCGGGACAGAACTCGGCTTATTCCGCGCGTCTCCCCGCTCTTCGCGGGGGCAGGGAAGGGCAGTGCACGCGCTCGTAGCTCAGATGGATAGAGCGTCGGCCTCCGGAGCCGAAGGTCACAGGTTCGAATCCTGTCGGGCGCATAGGTGATGAAACGCGAAGGAGGTGCACCACAGGATCTGCGAAGGCGAAGCCGCAGCTAATCCCGTCGGGCGCATGAGGTAAGCGAAGGCCCCGCAACGTGTTGGGTGCGTTGCGGGGCCTTCGCAGTGTCAAGAAGGGCCGACGCTCAGTGACAAACGGTACCCACTCCGACGGAGAGCCGGACGCTCATTGCAGTTAGTACGAGTGCTGCGTTAGTTTCACTTGGCACATGAAGCAACTCCCTTTGCGCGAAGGAGGCCGCGGTGGTTGTCAAGCACAGAATCGAACCATCGAAGGAAGACATGGATGCTGCCCGAAAGATCCGGGACGCCATGCAGGCCGCGAGAAAGCGGGCTCCTGGGGGAGCCCTTCGCCTGGCTGGGGTGGAGCTGTCCGCCGCAACGCGCGTAGCTCTGGACAGGGTCTTGGAGGAGTTCGCGAAGGGAAACGCGGTGGTTGTCGAGGGTTCTCGCGAAGGATCTGAATACACAACCACCCGAGCTGCTGCGGAACTCGGGATGTCCCGGCCCACGCTCATCAACCTTCTGGAAGGAGGGAAGATGAGCTATCGGATGGTGGGTACGCACCGCCGTGTCCTCCGAACGGAGGTGGAGAGATACAAGCGAACGATGAGTCGCGGTGGGGAAGCGGTATCCGGACGAGAACGGACTACGGCGCTAGGTGAGATGGCCAAGACCACGGCCAGTATGGACGAGGGGTACTGAGCTGAACCTGCTCGCCGTGCTGGACGCCAACGTTCTGTATCCTTTTCAGCTGCGCAATCTCCTCCTGTGGCTCGCGGCGGAGGGCCTTTACCAGCCCCTGTGGTCGGAGTCAATCTTGGAGGAGGTCGACCGGAACCTGCGGGCCAACACAAGGCTGAGCGAAGAGCAGCTCGAGCATCTCGCGACGCAGATGCAGCAGGCCTTCCCGGATGCCCGTGGGTTCGACTTTGACGATGCCGCACCGGTAGTGCAGCTGCCTGATGAGGGAGACCGGCACGTGCTCGCGCTGGCGGTCCATTACGAGGCCGACGTGATCGTGACGTGGAACACCAAGGACTTCCCCGAAAGCCTTCTCATGGGGTTCGGTCTCGAGCGGAAACGTCCGCCGAGTTTTCTCGAACAGCTTTGGGCTGTGGATCGGGAGGGCGTGCTCCGGGCTGCTGAGGCCCATCGCACCTCACTGCTGCGCGATCCGTTAACGCCATCCGCCTATCTTGAGGCTCTCCGCACCAGAGCGCAGCTTCGACGTTTCGCCCAGCGGCTGGAGAGCAGCGGATTCCTCGAGTCCGCGCCTGGACGCTGATCGACCACGGAGCTCGACGATGCCGCGCGCCGAAGGCGGTTCCCTCCGCGACCAAATTGCGAAGGTCGAAGGTCGGCTTGCCGAGTTGGACGCCCAGCGGACCGAGACGGAGAGCCTCCTCAGGGGCCTGAGGAGCCGTCTCGCGGAAGAGGAGAGGTCGTCCAGCCAGCTCCCCGTGCTGGAGCCCGGGTGGCGCCCCCGGTCGAAGCGCGAGAAAGTGGCGCTCTTTCGCTCCCTGTTCGCGGGCCGAATCGATGTCTTTCCCAAGCTGTGGCAGAACGCCAAGACGAACAAACATGGCTACGCCCCGGCCTGCGGCAACGAGTGGGTGCCAGGAGTCTGTGGGAAGCCCCAGGTCAAGTGCGGGGAGTGCCCGAACCAGGCGTTCCTGGGGATCACGGATGAGGTGCTCCTCGACCACCTTCAGGGGCGCCACGTCGTAGGCGTGTACCCTCTGTTGGCCGATCAGACCTGCCGATTTATCGCCGTGGATTTCGATAAGGGGAATTGGCAGGAGGATGTCGCCGCCTACGTGGCAACCTCTCGCCGCTTTGGACTCGTTCCATCAGTAGAGCGCTCGCGCTCGGGCAAGGGGGCGCACGTGTGGTTCTTCTTCTCGGCGCCCGTGCCGGCGACCAACGCGCGTAAGGTGGCGTCCTACTTGCTCACGGAGACCATGGCGTCGCGGCCGGAGCTTCCCATGAGCTCGTACGACCGGCTCTTCCCGAATCAGGATACGATGCCCCGCGGTGGGTTCGGGAACCTCATCGCCCTGCCTCTCCAGTACGAGGCGAGAAAACTCGGAAACACGGTGTTCGTGGATGACGCGTGGACACCGTTTCCGGATCAGTGGGCCTATCTCGCGGGGCGGCCAAGCATACTTCCAGCCCGGGCAGCTGGGCTTGCACGGGACGCCTCGGTTAGCGGGAGGATCCTCGGCGTGCGCGGGGTGGCGGATGCGATGGATGGGGAGGTCGAATCCCCGTGGTTGGCCCTGCCCTCTGACGAGGGCCGAAAAGAGCCCATCGAGGGACCGCTCCCGTCCGAGGTCCGCTCGGTGCTGGCTCAGCAGCTATTCGTTGAGAAGGCTGGTCTTCCCCCGGCTCTTCTCAACCAGATTAATCGGCTGGCCGCTTTTCAGAACCCCCAGTTTTATGAGAAGCAGGCCATGCGTCTCTCGACGGCGCGGATCCCTCGCGTCATCAGCTGCGGCGAAGACCTGCCGGAACACATCGCCTTGCCGCGAGGGTGCGTCTCAGCGCTGGAGGAGCTGCTTCGTCGGCATGAGATCGAGCTTGTGGTGGACGACCTGCGAACGGACGGAGAAAACCTTGTCGTGGAGTTCCACGGGCAGCTCACCGACCTCCAGGAGCGAGCTGTTGGGGCCCTCCTGTCTCAGGAGACGGGAGTGTTTGTGGCTCCCCCCGGGACGGGAAAGTCCGTGGTCGGCACCCACCTGATCGCGAAGCGTGGCCGAAACACCCTCGTGATCGTTCACCGCACGCAGCTCGTGGATCAGTGGAGGGCGCAGCTCGCTCTCTTTCTCGAACTGAAGCCAAGGGAGATCGGCCAGATCGGGGGTGGGATGCGGAAGATCACGGGAGTCGTGGACGTGGCCATGATCCAGAGTCTGGTGCGGCGTGGGAAGGTGGATGACATCGTCGCCAGTTACGGTCACGTGCTCGTTGATGAATGCCATCACGTGCCTGCCGTTTCCTTCGAGCGCGTGATGCGTGAGGTCCGGTCTCGGTACGTCACGGGCCTCACGGCCACGCCAAAGCGCCGGGACGGCCATCACCCGATCATCGAACTTCAGATCGGCCCCATTCGCTACTCTGTCGATCCAAGGAGACAGGCGGCCCGCCGAGGCTTCGAGCAGCACTTCATCGTCCGGGAAACCGAGTTCCGGATCGATACCTCCGCGAAACCCCCAGCGATCCAGGAGATCTACAGCCAGCTTGCCACGGATGAGGGGCGCAACGAGATGATCCTCGATGATGTCATCCGCGCGCTGGAGGGGGGTCGCTCTCCGGTCCTGCTCACCGAGCGTCGCGACCATCTCGAATACCTCGCCGAGCGGTTGGGGCGGGTCGCCAGGAATGTGGTGGTCCTCCGCGGCGGGATGGGTGTCAAGCAGCGCCGAGGGGTCGCGCAAGCGCTCGCGTCTATCCCGGACTCGGGGGAGCGCGTTCTTCTGGCCACCGGGCGCTTCATCGGAGAAGGGTTCGACGACGCCCGCCTCGATACTCTGTTCCTGACGATGCCCGTGTCGTGGAAAGGGACACTCGTACAGTACGCCGGACGGCTTCATCGGACGCACCGGGGAAAGACCGACGTCTGCATTTTCGACTACGTCGATCGAGGCGTGCCAATGCTGGAACGGATGTTCGCGAAGCGCCTGAAAGGTTACCGGGCTATGGGATATCGGCCCGAGACCGCTCCAGAGGGCACTGAACCTCGCCGAGAGTAAGTAGTCGAGTACGATGACGAGGTGATGCGGGCTCTCGACGGCGATTCCTTCTGACCGGCAGCAGCTTATGATGGCGGACGGGCTCGTGCTCGGTGAACCCGATCGCACTTGCTCGTTACGTATGCGTCGAGAGCGGCGCCGACGGTCTGGAAGTGAACCCGTTCACCCCTTTGAAACAGTGCCAGGAACCGTTCCAACAGCCACCACCGCTGGGCACCGTCCACCGCTGCTGAGGAATGCCCGCCGAGAGGAAGGCGGCGCGGTTGAGCCACCTTCCAGGGGAACTCGCAGCGGTGCGCAGCGATCCCTCGGCCTCCGGAGCCGAAGGTCACAGGTTCGAGCCAAGCGGAGGGAGATGCTGAGGCTGTGTTCCGGCATGTCCACCCGAGAGACCACCGAGGATCGCCGCAGGCGACCGCAGCTAATCCTGTCGGGCGCATACGTTGTCGAAGAGCGAACGGTTTGATCCGAAATTGAGGACCCGACTCAGCCCCCGGGCGTGAGGGTCCCGCCTTCGGCGAGCGTCTTCATGTTCTGCAGAGCGTTCGTAAAGGTGGTCGTCCGTCTCTGGCGGTCCTGTTCCCGCGCGGCGTCGTCCGCGAGCATCGAATTGTCGTACATCAGCGTGTAGACAAGCTTCGACGTGGTGGCGGTCACCGGGCGAGCTTCGAGGGTGCCGTGGTAGAGATTGTAAGGACGGCCGTCCCGCACAGGCTGCGTGTAGGTATACGAGAGAGGCGTCTTGCCGACGAGGATCTCGTTGGCGACCGAACGCACCGAGCCGATTTCGCCCTCCGTGCCGGAGAGCATCGTGCAGCCGCTGGCGATCGGCAGCCACTCCGCGATGTCACAGTATTTCCCGACCCGTGCCCAGGCTTCCTCCGCGGGGCGCGCCACGTCGATCTCCATCACGATGGAAACGTAGGTGGGATTCGCCACCGCGCTGCTGACCGCGCCCGCCTGGGCCGGCGCCGGATTCTGCGCTGCCAGTCCCGCGGGAAGGAGGCCAATCCAGAGTGACGAAACTACCGCGTAGCTGAGTCTCATAAGGTCCCCTGAGGTGGGATGCCCGATCACGCATGAGCGATGGCCGAGAGGAAGTTGCTGGCGAGAATCGGTGGCACAGATCCAGCCCCGGCTGCTCAACTGATGGGATGGACGGGCCGCCCGTCAAGGGGAACGGGGCGGGCGGCCAGGCTCAGTACTGAACCCCCCGCCTCAGGATGCGCCGCTCCCAGGCTGCAAGGCGGCGCTGCCCCGCCTTACCGGCCTCGTGAAGAAAGGGCGCGATCATCCCGATCCCGATGAGGATGAATAGGTCCGCCACGTTAAACACGACGTGCATGTGGAGAGGGGCGCTCCCCCAATCCACTACGAGCGGGCCCGCCCCGATGAAGTCCACTACGGCACCCCGGAAGAACAGGTCGGCGAGGTTGCCCATCCCCCCCGCCACGATGAGAGCCACGCCATAGGCGTGGCGTGGGCTCAACAGTCGTGCGATGCGGTGGCTCAGGAAGAGAAAGCCGGCGAGCCCGGCCAGGCGCACGCCGGCGACCACGAGGGTCGAGATCTCGCCGTCCCCTGCCGAAAGGGCGAACCCCTGATTGTGGACTACTCCGAGGGTCAGGGCTCCGAGCGGGACTAGGGCGTCGTTCGCTCGCTCCAGAGCCCAGGATTTGCTTGCCCAGTCGGCCAGGACGGCCGCGATCGCGATGAGCCCCATCAGGCGAACGACCTGTCGGTCCCGAAGCCGTCGTGCGCAGTCGATCAGTGGAGTGGTGAGTCGCTGAATCATGTCTTCGAAGGTGGCCCGGAGGCTCCAGATGCCCCCGGACGGAGGCGGAGAGTCCTCGCGAAGAAGTGCGACAAACCCAATTTTTACTGCAGGATGCGGGCCGCGGTTGCGAGCGCACACCGCGCCGGGGTTCGCTACCGCTCGCGCGACACGATCAGTCCGCCCGTAAGGCTCTGATCGGCTCCACGGACGCCGCGCGATTGGCCGGTATCCAAGTCGCCGCCAATGTGACGCTCGTGACGGCCGCCGCGACCGCGGCTGCGAGAGCCGTGGTGGACACGGACGGCGCTCCGATCTGCGCGGCCACGAACCTCAAGGTGACGAGGCTCAAAGGAAGCCCGACGGCCAGACCCAGCCCACCGAGCCGCGCTCCCTGGCCGAGGAACATCGCGGTGATTCTCCAGCGAGATGCGCCGATCGCCGATCGGATTCCGACTTCCCGGGTCCGATCGTTCACCGAGAATGCGACGACGGCGTAAAGTCCAATCGCAGAAAGGAGGAGGGCGATTAGACCCCCTCCCGCCGCTGCCCCGCCCGCGCTCACCACGGTCCTTCGGCTCCGGGCGTCCATCTCCGCAAGCGTCGCGCTCGAGACGGCCAGGTCGGGCGCCTCCTCGCGCACCATCGCGAGGATGGCTGAAATGTGAGGTTCCGCCGGGCCCTCGGTCCGGATCAGGAGCCCGAATCCCACCCCCTCCAGCGGAACGTACGCGAGCTCGGACCGGGCGCCGAACCCGGTACCGACCCCGGCGTGCCGGTCCACCACGCCGATGACCGTCAGCTCGGTGGGGGAAGGCGCATCGGCTGCGATAGAGCGGGTGAACCGTCCCCCATCCGTGGGTCGGGGTGAAGCGGAGAATGCGTGGGAAAGTATGCGCCTTCCGACCGGATTCTCATTCCCCCATAGGCGCCTGGCGAGCTCCTCCGAGAGGAGGATCGTCGCGCGGGGAGCGGGCGGCCGCTCGGACGGATCGAAGTCCCTCCCCGCTACGATGGGGAGCCCGAGGGTCGCGAAGTATGCGGGTGCGGTGTATGCGACTTCGAGACCGAACGCCCCGTCCGGAGTCACGCCCGGCACGGCATCCGCGGGGTGTGCGGAGACTCGAAGGATTCCGGTCCCAGCCTGCGGAATCGCGCTTCGAATTCCTGGCGCGCCCACCAATCGCTCCCGAACGCGCTCGGCCCGCGCGATTCGCTCGTCGCGGGAGAGGCTCTCTGCCGACGGACCGAACTGGAGCCAGAGGATCTCCTGGCTCAACGGGGTGGGGGCGAGTCCGCGGACCTCCCCTAAGACGACCAGGAGGACAGCCGCGAGGCCCACGAGCAGCGGCTGCGTCACGGCCACCTGGCCCACCACGAGCGCCCGTTGGAGGTGCATGCGCGAGCCGGATACGGCGGCGGCCGAGTCCTTCAGAATCTCGGACACGGCGACTCTGGTGCCGTGGAGCGCCGGCGAGAGGCCGCAGAGAACACCCGTTCCGAGCGACAGGGCGAAGGTGAAGAGGGCCGCGGGCCAGCCGAGCGTCGCGTTGATCTCCGGCAGGCGCGGGCCGACGATGCGGACGGCCGCCCAGACGACGAAAATACCCGCGAGGCCGGCCGATCCAGCGAGGAGGCAGGATTCCGTGAGGAGCTGTCGGATCACCCGGGCGCGCGAGGCGCCGAGGGAGAGCCGGGCGGCGATCTCTCGCCGCCGCGCCGCCGCGGCTCCCACGAAGAGGCTCGCGACGTTCGTGCAGGTGACGGCGAGGCTGAGCAAAGCGATGGCGAGGGCGATCCCAGCGGCCTCGACGGGCTCGCTCGACCCCCGGCGGTTGTTCATGCCGATGAGAGGCACGACATCGGCGGACCACACGGAGCCCTCTCTTCGCCCCGTAGCTGCCTCTCCCGCGTGCGCCGCCACAGCTTCCGCGGCGGCCGTCGCCTGATCGGGGGTGACACCGGGACGCACGCGGGCCACGGCGGAGAAGAGCGTAGAGTCGTAGCTCGCGAGCGCGAAGGCCGTGGTCCCCTCGACGACCGGACGGGCGCTGAGCGGCAGCCAGAGGTCCATGGCGCTCCCCGTGGCGTCCGGGCCCGCGAACCTTGGCGGCGCGACGCCCACCACGTCGAAGACGTGTCCGTTCACCCGAATGGTCGTGTCCAGGACGTCCGGCCTCCCTCCGAGCTCTCCCCACCAGAAATCATACCCGACGATCGCCGCCAACGGAGGATCGGCGGCGTCGGGCGGCGCGGCCAGTGGGGCGACAGAGCCAACGATCGGCCGGACACCGAGGAGCGGGAAGTAGTTGTCCGTCACGAACTGGGCACGGGCCGACACGACCGCGGCGCCCTCGCGATCAAGGGTCACCGTCAACAGGGTGGATGCCCACGCCGCCACGTCCGCGTAGAGGTCCTCTAGCGCCGCGTGATCCCGCACCTCGGGATAGGAGAGAAACCGGAAGACTCCGCCGAGGTCCCTCCGTTCCTCATGCGGGCGGATTCGCACGAGGGAGGGGTCCCGCTCGATCCCGGGCGCGGGCATCGTGGTCATGGAGTGGATCAGGACGAACAGGGCGACATTGATCCCCATCCCGAGCGACAGCACGCCGAAGATCGTGCTCGCCAGGATGGGTCGGCGCCGGAAATAACGGAGCGCAAAGGCCGAGTCGGCTACGAGGCGATCGAGCCAGCGCCCCGCGCGAGCATCACGGGCTTCCTCCTGGAGAAACGCGAGGTTCCCGAACGCCCGTCGCGCGGCCCGGTCGGCCGCCTCCGCGGACATTCCTCGTGCTCTGAGTCGTTCGGCCGCCCTTTCGAGATGTTGGGACATCTCCTCCTTCATCTCGCGCTCCTGGCGCCGACGCTGGACGAAGGAGAAGAGCCCGAGGCGCGGCCGCTTCATGGCAGGGTCACCGCGCCCGCAGAATCGAGCCGACTGCCGCCGCGAATCGTTCCCAACTCTCGCGCTGCTCGGCCAGATGCGCGCGTCCGGCGGCCGTGAGCGAATATACCTTCGCGCGTCTCCCGGCCTCCGTTTCCTTCCAGGTGGCTCGCAGGAGACCTCGCTCCTCGAGCCGATAGAGAGCCGGATACAGGGAGCCGGCGTTCACCTGCAAGACGTCTTTCGTGATCGCCTGGATGCGCAGGGTCAGATCGTAGCCGTTGGTCGGCTCGCTCCGCAGGAGCTTCAGGACGATGAGCTCGAGGGTGCCCGGAAGGAACGAGGAGTTGTCGGGGGTCATGCGGTAACTCCACTACGCCTAGTTTATCTAGTAGAGCGAAGTTCCAAGGTGAAGAGCCACCACTGGGCTGTCCAGTGGAGCGCGCTGATCGATGGCGGTGAGGATCGCCGCGGAACGGGATGTTCTTGCGCGTATCCCCGTGCAGGTGTCCCCGGAGTCGTGCCGCTATTCGGTCCGTGGATAAGAAAGGGCCGCGCCTCCTCGGTGCAGCACCTGTCCCGCGAGGGCATCGGTGAACTGGCCGCCGTCGATCGCGAGTGCGCCATTCACGAGCACGTGGACCATGCCCTCCGAATAGCGGTGCGGGTCGTCGAAGGTCGCCGGGTCGTTGACGCGGTCGAGGTCGAATACCAGGAGGTCCGCGATCGCTCCCTCTCGGACGGCGCCCCGATGCTCCATTCCGAAGACTTCGGCGGCGAGCCCGGACATGCTCCGAATCGCCGTTTGAAGATCGATCACGCCCGCCTCCCGCACGTAGAGCCGGATCTTGCGCGCGAAGGTGCCGTAGTTGCGGGGGTGCGGGACCCCCTCGCCGAACGCCGTGAGATCTCCATCGGTGGAGGTCATCGTCCAGGGCTGACCCATGAAGCGGACGATGTCCTCCTCCTGCATGTTGAAGGAGATGATTCCGGGCGAGGCTCCCTCCTGAATCAGGGCGATGGCTCCGTCGAGGTCGTTCAGCCCGCGCTCGGCGGCGACGTCGGCCAACGTTCGCCCCGCCAGCGGCCCCGTGCCGCGGAACATGATGCGGTCTCCCCCGCCTCGCCGGGCCAAGTTTTCCGCGACTCCTTCGCGAATGCGGGCGGCAGTGGGAGGATCCGCCATGCGTTCGAGCAGACTCCCCCCCTCGCGCGCCCAGTCGGGGACGAGCGCGGCAACGAACCCCGTGGACGAAGCGTCGTACGGATATTGATCGGCCCAGACTTGCACGCCTTCGGCGCGCGCCGCCTCGATGTTGGCGATCATCTCCACGGAAGCGCCCCACACGTTGGGACCGAGCGCCTTGATGTGTCCGACGATGCCCGGGAGCCCTGCCTCCCGGGCGATCCGGATGACCTCGTCCACCGCGGCCACGACCCCGATGCCATAGTCCGCCTCGTCGCGGATGTGACTCGAATACACGCCGCCATAGGGGGCCGCCACCTTCGCCATCTCGATGACCTCTTTGGTCGTAGACCAGATCCCGGGCGTGTAGAAGAGGCCGCTCGAAAGGCCGAACGCGCCCTCTTCCATCCCGGCGCGCACCATCTCCTTCATCCGGTCCAGTTCCTCAGCCGTCGGTTCGCGGTCCGACTGACCGAGCACCTCGCTCCGGATCGAGCCGTGCGGTACGAGCTGCGCCACGTTTACTCCGAGCCCATGCTCGAGGAGTCGTCCGCGCTGCGCGGCCTGATCGATGGAGCCGCCGCCATCCGGATTGATCACGACCGTCGTGATGCCCTGGGCAAGAAGCGCGTGCGCCGTGCTCAGCTCTTCCGTCGCGAGTCCGCCCCCCGCATGGGAGTGGACGTCGATGAAGCCGGGCGCGACGTGGAGCCCGGTGGCGTCGAGCACGACCGTGGCGGTCGCATTCGCGAGCGACCCGATCGTGGCGATCTGTTCGCCCCGGATCCCAACGTCGGCCTGGAAGGGCGCGCCCCCGCTCCCATCCACGATCGTTCCGTTCAAAATCACCAGGTCGTACGGCTCATCGGCACAGCCGCCCAGGAGGAGCGCGGCGACGAGCCCCACACGCCATCGCATCACCATTCCTCCCCGGGGTGGTAGCGGTACACCGTCGCGCCCTCGATCTCGGCCTCGCTCCAGAGGACCGGCTTCATTTCACCGGCGGCGAACATCGCGGCCTGGTTGGCATGGAAGGGAGACTCGGGATCGGGGCTCTGCCCGTAACCCAGAACTGAATAGGCGCGCGGCTGCTCGCCGAACTCGACGGCGATCACCCAGCCGTCCCCACCGTTTACGACGCGCTTTCCGTCTTCCGCGGTCGTGAAGTTGAGCACGCGAAAGCAACCGAGCGCTCCGCCGCACCCTCCGACGGGGACGTCTACCTCGCCTCGGCGCACCCGGTGCACCTCACCCCATGCCACATCCCAGCTCCCGAACCGACGTGCCGTCTCCGGCACCGCCCAAACGAAGGCCTCGGCCGCGCGAACCGGGTCCGCGAGGCCGCGTGGAGTCGTGGCCGGCTCCTCCTCGTTCCAAGGGACCGCGTGGGGTTCCTCGTCATCCATGAGGGAGTTATAGCGGCTCCACCAGGTCTCGAAGAGAAGCGCCCCGCGGCTCCCCGGAGCAACGTCGTTGCCCCACGCGCTCATGAGATCGAGGGCGGCGGCGACCTCTCCTGTGGGGGAGGTGCGAGCCACTGCAGCCATCAGGTCGTCCTTGACCCGATCCGCGAGCAGCATGCGCATGCTGTGTTTGGTCTCGACCACATCCTCGAGGCTGAAAACCCGCTCGTTGTGAAGGAGCTCGGCCGCGTGCTGGCTGCGCAACCGGAATGCCGGGTCCTGGACCCAGAAGGAGAAGGAGTGGTCGAGAACGGCGTTCAGGTTGGCGAAGTGGGGCGAGTCGTTTTCGTTGTGCACGTATCCGCCGGGCGGATTCAGCACCTGCGGCAGCGAATCGAAGGGCACGAGGTCGGCCCAGACCTGGTCCGTGCGGGTGGCCAGGATCGCGAGCGAATCCCCGCCCGCCGGGTGGGGGAGCGCCGGTGGCGCGGAGACCCAGACGTAGAGGATGTTTCCGTCCCGGTCGGCGTAGGTGAAGTTCGACGTGGTTCGGGCCTGGATGTCCATGGCGTTCCGCCATTCCTCCAGGTTCGTCGCCTGCATCATCCGGAGCCATTGCTCGCCCGCACGGTACTCGCCGTTCGCGGCCGGCCGGAAGACGTAAACGAAGCCACCGGCTCGATGCACAACCGGGCCGAATGGGCTGGTCAGGAACTCGCGCGTTTCCGTGAGGATCGCGTCGCCCTCGCGCACCTCCACCGTCACTACTTCGCGCTTCAGTGGAATCGCCGCATCGTCCACCAGGAGGTAGTCGGTCAGCTCCGGATGCGCCCGGAATGCGTAGAACTCGTGCGGGCGCGTCGAATTGTTGGTCGTCGCGAAGCCGAGGAAGGGGTTGAAGCCGCCGATGACGGTGAAGGGCCCGCCGATCCGGTAGTCGCCATAGAAGTCGAGCTTCCCGGGCACCCGTACGTGGGCCTCGTAATAGCCCGCCGTCCATGCGAGATGGGGGTTGCGGAGCAGAATCGCGTTGCCGCTGGTGGTCCGGCTCGGCGCAAGGGCCCAGGCGTTGGATCCGACGTTCTGGTCGTCCTGTGCTTCCTCCACAAGAAGGGCGAAACCATCGAGGGGCGCGTCGGTCGGGGTGCCTGCCGTCGAAAGCGGGAGCCAGGCGCCCCCATTCTCGACCAACAAGGGCGGGGTATCTGGGCTCGCTTCGATCCGCGCGCGGAAGCTGTTCATCGCCCCCTCGCTCGGCCACGCCACGTCGCGAGCGAGAACGTCGTAGGCGGTGAAGTCCGGGCGCATCCACTCGGGCAGGTCGGCGTTGTTCGCCCGGATGAAGTGATTCACCCCCTCGGCGAAGCCCTGGTAGATCTCGCGGGTGTCCTCGTGCAGTAGAGGAAAGGTCTCCACGGCGCGTGCGTGGCGCAGGCGGGAACGTGCGTCCGCATCCACCCGATCTCTCCCCTCGACGAGCGCCATCCGCCCCCGTGCGGCCTGAAGACCCTCGATGATGCCCGGCCCGTAGTCCTCGAGCTGCACGTAAGCGAGAGCGAACGCGGCCGCACGGAGGTTCTCGGCCAAGATCTGCGGGACGCCATACGTGGTCCGCCGGATCTCCACCTGCCCGGCCACGTCGGGGAGGGGGATGGGCGGGTTCGCACCACCGCCGGTCGACACCCGCGTTTGGTCCGGGGCTAGGGCGGTCGCGCACCCGGCGACCAAGAGAAGAAGTGCGGCGCCGGTCCGACGTCGGGATCGTGATGCGTCCATGGCGCTCTATCCTAAGTCAGGGCGCGCGATCAGTCGCGAACCATCATCAGGCCCACGGCACCGCGCCCGGCAAAGCCCTTCCACCCTCCCTGGCCGGCGTCAGCGCCATCTTCCGGCAGATCCAGGTAGCCGCGCTTGTCGGTGTCTCCCTTCAGGTGCAAGTCCAGAAACGCGGTGGCGAAGTGTTGCAGGATATTGTTCATGCGCACCGTGTCCCAGACCGAATCCGTGTAGTGAGTGGCACCCTGTGGATTTGCGGCATCCAAGAACTCCACCGGAAGCGGGATAGGTGCTCCCGCGTTATGGCCGGCGTTCTTGAACACCAGCATGTAGCGATCGCTGTTGATGGCCCCTTCATAGAGGGCCCGGACGCCGTTCTCATATCCGGCGGTCGCGTCGGCATCGCCCGCTACGAACAGGGCTGGCAACGTCAACCCCGCGAGACCGGCGGCGTCCCAGAAGCCGGTCTGCATCCCCCAGGGCCCGACCGGAATTCCCGCCTTGATGCGCGGATCCAGCGTATTCCGGTATTCCGGATTGTTGGCCGCGAAGTCGTTCAGCAGACGGTTGGGTGGTGCGCTGCCAGAAGTGACGCCCGTTTCGCTGTAGCCGGCACCGAGGTTATTCACTGCGCCGTACCCACCCATGGAGTAACCGATGATGGCGGTGTGGTCCGCATCCACGACGCCGTTCAGAAAGTGGCCCGCTTCGGCCGTGAAGCCCGCGATGGCATTCAGCACGGCCCGCTGATCTGGTGCGCGGTTGTATAGGGTGCTGCCGAAGCTCTGCTGGTCATCGTAGGTGCTGTCCCTATGATCGATCGACGCCACGACGTACCCCTTGCTCGCCAGGTTCTCGCCCAGATGACTCAGCAGAAAGCGGTTTCCCGGATAGCCATGGGAAATAATCACGAGCGGAAAAGGGCCGTCCGCGCTGGTCGCCGCATCTCTCACCGCACGTCCCCTCAACGTGGCCATGATGTCGGGATTGCGAGTGATGGTGGTGTATTCCGTGCCTGGCACCTGACCCTGCGCCAGCGCTGCCGGATACCAGACTTCCACGGTCAGCACTCGGTCGTAGACCGGCACCGGCTCGCCGGCACGCGCGTTCAGGATGTCCGGTCGTCCGGAATCCGTGAGCGCAAGGGTCCGCACACCGATCTCGTACGCCCCGAACGCGGCCAGTTCCGGCGCGTCGGGCCGCACGATATCAATGCGGTTGGGCTGCGCGGAGGCAACGTTCCCATTGAAGGCCAGAAGCAGGCATAAGAAGAGTCTCTTCATGGCGATTTCAGCGTCGGTCGTGAGAGAGACGACCCGGGCGGCCCACCCGCCTTCAACTCCATTCATGGGTTGACCGTCAGTATGTCCCGGACTTTACCCCCAGATTGGTTCAGCTGTATCAGCGATCGTGAGGAAGGGCAAGAGCCGGTCTCTTGGGTCAGCCGAAGAAAGCGGCGCCTTGTGACCGGATCTGGGAGGCGGCGGTAGAGAGCTCTCGACTCGAGGAACTCGCGCGCAGCCTGCTCGCTCACGAAAAGCTCCGCTCCGAGTCCCATTGCTTACCCATAGGGCGCGTATTACCGTCTTACCTATTGGCTTCCGATAGGAGAGGCGATGGCCGAGAAACAAGACGTGTGGCAGGGCACCCTTTCTCTCATGGTGCTCAAGACGCTCCAGACGATGGGTCCACTCCACGGGTTCGGGATCGCGCGACAGATCGAACAGGCGAGTCGCGACCTCTTGGTCGTCCACTACGGGACTTTGTACCCGGCGTTGCTCAAGCTCGAACAAGAAGGCTACGTCGCGGGGAAGTGGGGAATGTCGGACAACAACCGTCGCGCCAAGTTTTACTCGCTCACGCCCGCCGGAGCGCGTCAGCTGGCCAAGGAGAGAAGGGAGTGGGAGCAGACCAGTCGAATCATCGGCTGGATCCTCAATCCGGAGCCGGCATGAACAAGCTCAGAGGTTGGGTCTCGCGGCTCGCGGGGAGCTTCGTCGGGAGCCGCTGGGACCGGGAGGTCGCGGACGAGCTCGAGAGTCACCTCCAGATGGAGATCTACGAGCTCGTGCGCAGGGGGATGGCACCGGCGGAGGCCCGGCGCCGGGCGATGATCCACTCGGGTGGCATCGAGGTCGCGAAGGAGGCGGTTCGCCGCCAGAGAAGCCTTCCCGGCCTCGATTGGTTTCGGCGGGACGTGCGTTACGCCTGGCGAGGCTTGGTTCGACGGCCAGGTTTCACCGCCGTGGCTGTCCTCACACTCGCGCTCGGCATCGGTGCCAATACCGCGATCTTCTCACTCTTCGATCAGGCTTTGCGGGATCCACTTCCGGTGCGCGACCCCGCGCGACTCGTCAATCTTGGCCACCAGGTCCCGGCAACGCGTTCGTCTACCAACATGGCGGGCGGGACGGAGGCCGCCTTCAGCTACGACGCTTTTCGCGGCCTGGAGAGCGAGCAGGGATCGCTCGTCACGCTGGCCGCACACCGAGCGGTTGACAGCACCGTCGGGATTGGGGAGGAAGCCGTCCCGGCGCCGGCCATGTTGGTCTCGGGGTCGTACTTCCCCACGCTGGGGGTTGGCGCAACGATGGGCCGGCTCTTGGGACCCGGAGACGATCGCGTGGAGGGCGACCATCCCGTCGCTGTCCTCGAACACGATTTCTGGGAATCTCGCCTGGGGTCGGACCCCGCGGTGGTCGGTCGCACCCTCGTCGTGAACGGGACTCGGCTCGAGGTCGTCGGCGTCGCGGCCGACGGCTTTCGAGGAACGACTTTCGGGATCCGACCCGCCGTCTTCGTGCCGATGGCGATGCGCCGCCAAATCGCGCCCGACTTCGACGGAACCGAGGATCGGACTTTCCATTGGATTTACATCTTTGGACGCCTTTGGGACGCCGTCAGCGTCGAGTCGGCCTTGGATGCGCTGAGTCTCGCCTACCGAGAAATCGCGTCGGAAATCGAAACCTCGCCGTCGGTCGGAGGTGGCGACGCACGGATCGCCCCCACGTCCGAGGGCGGTCTGACGGTCGAGGACGGTCTGACGGTCGAGGACGGGCGCCGCGGCCAAAGCGTCGTTCACAGGGTCGCAAGGATTCCGGCTCTCCTCCTCTTCCTCACCGCGGGGGTGGTGCTCTTCATCGCGTGCGCCAACATCGCGAGCATTCTCCTGGCGCGGGGCGTCACCCGAGGGACCGAGATGGCCGTTCGCCTTTCGATCGGGGCGGGGCGGTGGCACCTCGTGCGGCAGCTCGTCGTCGAGGCGATCGTGCTGGCCGTGCTCGGCGGCGGCCTGGGTTTGATCGTCGCAAAGGGGTCGATCGCCGCCATCCTGGCGATGTTGCCCCCTGAGGCATCGGATCTCCTACGATTCGAGCTGCGCCCATCCGTCCTCTGGTTCGCCGCCCTCCTCTCGGTTGTCGTAGGCATTCTCTTCGGGGTGGTCCCCGCCCTTCAGGGCACGCGCAGCGAGCTGATGACCGCGATCCGTGTGGGCGCCCCGACTCTGGGGCTCACGCGCGCCGCGACCGTCTTCCGCGCCTCGCTCGTGAACGTCCAGGTCGCCCTCTCCATGGCGCTCCTGATTGCCGCCGGGCTCTTCCTGAAGAGCCTGGCGAACGTGCGAGCCGTCGATCTCGGAATCGCCATCGAGGACGTCGTGACCTTCACGATCTCGCCGGAGCTTATCGGTTACGCCCCCGACGAAAGGCGGCAACTCTTCGAGCGGCTGGAAGATGAGCTCCGAAGCCTTCCCGGTGTCGTCGCGGTCACCTCCGCCGAAGTGCCCGTGGTCGCGGGAAGCAGCCGGGGGGACAACGCCCGAGCGGAGTCCTCGGGGAGTGAGCCGACGATCGCCAACGTGAATCTGAACATGGTGGGACCCGGTTTCGCCGACGCCCTCGGAATGGAGGTCGCTCAGGGAAGGGAATTCGCGACGTCGGACCGGCCGGGTGCGAGAGGGGTGGCGGTCGTGAACGAGGCCTTCGTGGCCCGATTCGATCTCGGCCCCCGTCCGATCGGGAAGCGGGTCGGGGTGGGGGGTGCCGACGGCCCGCTGGACCTCGGGATCGTGGGCGTCTTGCGAGACGCCGCGTACAGCCAGGTAAGAGGGCCGGTGCCGCCCGTCCTCTTCCTTCCCTGGCTTCAGGGTGGGGAAGGTCGGGCCCTCACCTATTATGTGCGGTCGTCGCTTCCGGCCGCGGAAACCATGACGGGCGTCCGGAGGGTGGTGCGGGGAATCGATCCAGATCTTCCCCTCGAACGGCTGCGGACGATGCGAGATCAGGTCGGGGAGGTGATGGCCCCGGACCTCCTGATGAGCCGTCTCTCGATCGCTTTCGCGATTCTCGCCACTGCGCTCGCCATGCTCGGCCTCTACGGCGTCATGGCGTATTCGGTGGCGGCGCGCACGCGGGAGATCGGCGTGCGAATGGCCCTCGGCGCCCGTCTCGCGGAAGTCCGCGCGATGATGGTGGTTCGCGCCGCGCGATCCATCGCGCTCGGGGGCGGCGTCGGGCTTCTCCTCGCCTACTTCATCGGGCGGGCCGCCGAGGCTCTGCTCTTCCAGGTGGACGGGACCGATCCGCTCGTCTTCGCCGGCGCCGTTGGGTTCTTGAGCCTGGCCGCGCTCGCGGCGGCCTACCTCCCCGCGCGTCGGGCATCCACCATCGACCCGATGACGGCCCTTCGGAGCGAGTGAGCGAACGCGCTCGATCCTAAGCGCTCGCCCCTTTCGTGGCGCCGCCCCCCGCCACCTTCATCGCGGCGTAAATCCCGAGCCCGGCGGCGACGGCCAACAACGTGGTGCGGATGTCGGCCCAGGTGCTCGTGGAAATCAGCCAACCGCAGAGAGCGATCGCCAGCACGGCCGTGATCGTGCCGCCAGGCGCGAGGAATCCGCCGCTCGGCGCTCCGGCGCGTTTCCGGAGCACCGGGAGCGCCGCGCAGGTGGCCGCGTAGGTGACCAGCCGGATGACCGTGCTGATGGTGAGGGAGGAGATGAAGCTCCCCTGGAGCGTAAGCACGAGCATCACCACGGCGGAAACCACGATCGCCACGTGGGGCGTTTTGAAGCGCGGGTGCGTAGCCGCGAACAGACGCGGGAGCTGGCCCTGCTCGGCCATGGCGAAGGGGAGCCGGGGTCCCACCATCACGATCACGTTAAGCGTTCCCGTGATGGAAACGAGCGCGCCCAGCGAGATCAGTGCGGCACCGGGCGTGCCAAGGAAGCCGGCGGCGGCGTCCGCGAGCGGGCGCTGAGAGGTGGCGAGCTCGGCGAGCGTACCGATGCTGACCAGTTGGATCATGATGTAGAGCGCCAGGATGATGCCGATCGCGGTGAGCAGCGCGAACGGCGCGTGTTTCTGGGGATCGCGCGACTCGCCGGCCGGGATGACCGCCATCTCAAAACCGCTGAAGGCGAAGATCAAGAGGAGAACGGCGTTCGAAAACGAACCCAGGGCGGGAAAATCGTCAGGCGTGAGGTTCTGCGGTTCGATGAAGAAGAGGCCAACCAGCACGAAGAGGATGAGCGGGCCGAGCTTGGCCAGCGTGAGTGTGTCGTTGACGAGCGTCGAGGCACGGACGCCGCGCACATTGAGCGCGGTGAAGGCCAACACGATCAGCGCGATCATCACCGAGCGAGTCGCGCCGGTCGCCGCAGCCGGAAAGAAGAAGCCCAGGTAGTCGAGCCAGAGGTTGCAAAGGGCGGCGAATGCCGTGAGGCGCGCCAGCCAGAGCAGCCAGCCCATCTGGAAGCCGGCCAGCGGTCCGAACGCTTCCCTCGCGTAAAGGTAGGGTCCTCCCGTCGTGCCGAATCGGCTGCTCACCTCCGCGAAGCAGAGGATGATGAGCACCACGCAAACCGCACAGGCGACGTAAGCCAGGAGGCTCCACACACCCGCGACCGCGAACACGCGCGCGGGGAGTCCGAAGATGCCGGCGCCGATCACGGCATTCAGGACCAGGGCCACGAGGTCCCAGCGCCTGATGCCACGGACGAGTCCTTCGCTTGCCTGTGTCTGCATGGGAGCGCCGCCCTCCGTTTTCGTTAGAGCACCGGAAGCCAGAAGGATGCCTTCACGAGGAAGATGTTCGAACCCGGCGTGCTGATCGAGCCGAAGAGATCGCCGAGGCTCACTGGCGATCCGATTGTCTCGCGGTCGTCGCGGCTTTGCTGCCAGACCAGGTACAGTGTGCTTCCCGGCCGCCACTCCCATCGGAGCACGACATTGCTCTGGAAAGACGAGGTGTTGAAGTCGCGGTTCGCCAGAGTGAAGGTGGATTCCCCGAAAGTAACCGTGCGCCTTCCCTCTTCGTCGATCGCCACCCCGGTGCCATCATCCTCCCCGTAAGTGATCCGGTCGAGACTCCCGGGGGCCCTCAGTTCGCCGTGGTCGTAATAGTGTCCAGAAGCGGTGAACGGCTCGGCGTAGATATCGAGGTTGACCTCGGGCTTCAGCGAGAAACTCAACCGAAACTCCATCGCATACTGCGTTTGATCGATGTACCCGAAGATATAGCGGCTTCCGAAGGTCTCGGGGCGGCCGCCGTCCAGCGTCGTCACGAATTGTTGAGAGCTGGTGCTTCGTGAATGCGACGGACGCGCCGAAAGCTGCCACCGGGGGCCCGGTTGCACCGTGAGCCTCATGTTCGTGCTGAATGAGTGCGCGCCCAGCTCGTCTCCGGAGAAGGACATTGCCCCACTCCAACCGGTTTCCGCGGTGAGGGGGGTGCCCACGTTCAGGTTCGAGGACCATCGGGCCGGGCCGCCCATGAGGGGCCCGCCTCTCGTCAGCGAGGCGCTCTCCGTGCGGAAGTTGCGGCTGTACGAGATGGACGACGTCCAGAAGTTCAACCACGTCACGTTGACGTTGAGTCCGGCCGAGCCCGCCTGACGGTTGCCGTCGAAATTCCACTCGTTTCCCTGGTTCAGGCGGATCTGATAGCTCCGGAAGACGAAGCCGGGCTGCGTCTCCCGATAGGTGACGTTCCAATTGGGCATGATCCCATCGGCCCCCGTCAGATTCGCGATCTCGTTCGAGTCGTACATCGGGTGATCGATCTTGATGGACGCGCCGAAGAGCCAGTGTTGTCCGCTGGAGCGGTTGAAGTTCGCCTGCATGGACCACCCCTGGAGCGACTCTCTCGTCGGGTCGTAGAGGTATTTCGGGTCCCGATCGGGGCGCTGTAGGTAATGTGAACTCGAACGCTGAACCCGAGCGACCGCTTCCGACTCGCCCGCGAGGTAGGAACCGACGATGGCCCAGGTCAATTGGTATTCGCCGCCTCTGAACCTCACGAGGCCATCGTTCCCGAACACGACGGCGTATTTCGGACTCAAGAGCGCCAGGGGATCCTCCTCCTCGAAGTCTCGCAGGACCCCGCCCACGAGGAAGCTGACGCTGGAGCCCGACGATCCGAGCTCCTGCGCGACCCTCGCGACCCCCCAGGCGGCACGCGCGCCGACGCGCACCCTGGAGAACCCGGGCGCGGACCCGTCCTCGGCCACGTCCGCCACCTCTGCGAACTCCTCGTCGGTGACGGCGGCCAGGATCCCGATCGACGTCCCGGAAGAGAGTCGGCCAGTGAGCTTCGCCGCCCCGATGATCCGGCTATCCGAGGGACGGTCCACGTAATCGCCCGACGCCGGTCCCGCGGGGGGAGCGCCGATGCGCCGGGTGTAAAAGACGTTCGGATGGCTCAAATTCAGCAGGTTCGATCCTTCCGTGAAAAAGGGCCGCCGCTCCGGAAAGCGTGTGGCGAAGTCCGAGAGGTTCACCTCGGCGGGATCGGCCTCCACCTGGCCGAAGTCCGGGTTGAAGGTCGCATCCAGTGTGAGATTGGGACCCACCCCCACCTTGACGTCGAGACCCATCCGACTGACCAGGTTCTTGCCGTCGTCGAAGGGATCCGCGAGGTCCCGGTCCCCATTCTTGGTCGTGGATCCGACGACGAAGGGGAGGAGCTCCACCCGTCGGCTCGGGCGCACCCCCTCGATCCCCTCGAGATCGCCGAAGCGCGAAGCCCATCCCACCTCGGTCCTCGGCACGAGAACCCAGTAGGTCTCCTCCGACAGCGTCGGAGTGAAACGGCGAACGTTCAACCCCCAAACCTGGACCGGCCGGTCGTTGAAGCGGAGTTGCGTGAAAGGGATCCAGAGCTCGGCGGTCCACCCCCGATCGTCCACGCGGGTGCTCGCCTCCCACACCGGATCGAAACCCTCGTCGCCGCCCTCCGAGTCGGACCCGTGGTAGCGATCGACGCGTACGCCGGAGGCGGTGACGCCGAAGGTGTACGCCGTTCTACGGTTCAGGAAGGTGTCGAGCGACACCTCGAACTGTTCCGCGGTCGTGCCCGCTTGGTCCCGCCGCCCGAGCGGGGCCTGGATGGCGGCTGGGTTCGTACTGTACATGCGAGCGCCCACGTACAATGCATCGTCGTTGTAGACAAACCGAACCTCCATTCGCTCGGTTGGCAGGGCGCCTTCGTTCGGTTCCTTCTGAGTGAAGTCTGTGATGGGGATGGCGAGGGTCCAGGCCTGTTCGTCGAGGCTCCCGTCTAGCCGGATGACCCCCTGGGCGGTCCGCTGGGCGGTCGCCACCTTGCCACCCGCGGGCGGCGCGGTTGGGGCTTCCGCCGCGCCAGGCGGAAGAGGCGAGGGGCCCGGTTCCTGCGCCCGCGCGACGAGCGGTATACAGACGCATCCCACGAGGACAAGTCGTACGCTCCACGGCATGTGTGTCCACCCCAGTTGCAGTCGTGAATTCGGCGCCCCGAGTGGCATGGCTGGTGCCCAGTTCGTGGGCTGTACGTAGGTCTCACAGTGACCATTCGGCAAGGTGTCCCTCGGCGCCGGTGGCCTGCCCCGGCTGAAAGTGGACACTAGTTCCGCATCCACGAGGCAAGTCGCCTGGCCCGTTGGATCCCTTCCGTCCATAATGGGAGAATCCAGTCAGGTTCGACCCGGAGCCCGCCATGCGCACCTCGCCCTTCTACCTGATCCTCTTGCTCTCTTCCTGCGGATGGGTAGAACGGGAACGGGAAGTCGCCGCGCAGGCCGCGAGGGAGGCGACGGTGATCGAGATTCAGCGGGCGATCTCACAAGCCATCGCGGCAGCCGATCGGTTTGCGCGGACCGCGGACCGCATCCTCTCGCCCATGCCCGTCATGACCCCGGGGGAAATTGGAACCCTTCGCCAGTTCCTGAACACCACGCACGTCGCGCGTGCTCGTGAGCTTGGCGTGCGGGTGGGCACCCGTGTGGAGTTGGACTCCCTGGTGGCCGCGGGGCGACTCGTGGCTCTCGAGGACAGCACCCAATATTGGATCGTTCGCCCCGGCACGGCACCCGCACATGTCGTCCCCGAGATGCGGGTGCTGCTCGAAACGCTCGGCCGCCGCTTTCAGGCTCGACTCGCCCAGATGGGGCTCCCGGCGTACCGGATCGAGGTCACCAGCGCCCTGCGTACTACGGAACGCCAGGAGCGGCTCCGAGAGGCCAACGCGAATGCGGCGGCCGGGGTCAGCTCGCACGAGTTCGGCACGACCGTGGACCTCTCCTACGCGGCATTCGCACCACCCGTGGTTCGTCCTCCCGAGATTCTGGCGACCGTGCCCGCCGAGTTCGCCGCCTTTGCCGAGCGGATCGTGGATCTCGCGCTCGAATCGGTCTCGGCCCGGAAGTCGCGCGAGCTGGGAGCCATCTTCAGCCAGGTGCTCCGAGATGCGCAGTCCGAGGGACTCGCTCTCGTGATCTACGAGAACCAGCAGACCGTCTATCACCTCACGGTCGGCCGGGCCGTCGCAGTTCAATGACCTGGCGGCGGCGCGGGCCGGGGTGAGCCCTCGGAAATCGGGAGCGATGGACGGCTCCGCACGTGCTCGGGCCGAATTCCCATGCCTGCGAGGCGCGCAGGGATCCGGCGAAGCCAGGGCCACCGCGCTAAGAGGCGAACGGGGAGGGGGGGCGTCACCGGCTCGGGCGAGCCGAGGGTAGGTCCAATGATGTTGTTCTGAAGGAAGAGCTGCATCCACTGGGTCAGACGGGTGGGGACGGACCGGCGGCTCTGCACACGACGCAGGTGTTCGGACGAGAGCGTTCCTTCCCGAAGCGGGCCCGCCACGACATTCGCCAGCGCAACGGCGTCCTGGATTGCGAGATTGATCCCGACGCCGCCCACGGGGGACATGGCGTGCGCGGCGTCCCCGATGCAGATGAGACCCGGCCGGTGCCAACAGTCGAGTCGGTCCACCCGTACGGAGAGAAGCTTCACGTCATCCCAGGAGCGCAACTCGAGAATGCGATCATCCAGGAAGGGGGCGACGAGCGCGATCTCGTTCCGAAACGCCTCGATGCCACGGGCGCGGATCACATCGCTAACGCCCTTGGGAATCACGTAGCCGCACTGCCAATAATCCCCGCGGTGGATCATCACCAGGATGTGGCCGCCTTCGATGCGCCCGAGCGGGACGCTCGGATCTGACTCCTTCCGAGAGATCCGCATCCAGAAGACGTCCATCGGCGCGCCGAGGTCACGGACCGGGAGCCCCGACAGGGCCCGCATGGTCGAATCTCGGCCATCGGCGCCGACGACGAGTGGCGCCCTCACCTCGAGCGGCCCCTCCGGCGTCCTCACCCGCACCCCCGCCACCTCGTCCCCGTCGTGGAGGAGCCCGGTCACTTCCGCGTCCATTCGCATGCGGAAGGTCGGGTACAGGCGTGCCTGATTCTCGAGGAAGTCGAGAAAATCCCATTGCGGAAGAAGCGCGGTGAATCGGCAGCGCGTGGGAAGATGCCGAAAATCTGCCAGCGTGACCTCGAACCCCCCGACGACCACGCGAAGCTCCTCGATCTCCTGATGTGGGAGCTTCAGAAACTCCTCGAGAAGGCCGAGCTCGTGAATCACCTCGAGGGTGGACGGATGAATTGTGTCCCCGCGAAAATCGCGCAGGAAATCCGCATGTTTTTCCAGGACGACGACCTCGACCCCCGCACGCGCGAGAAGAAGCCCGAGCATCATCCCGGCGGGGCCGCCGCCCGCGATGCAACACTGTGCCTTCCGCTGGCCGACCGACACGGATCGAGGGTCCTCTTCCACGGGCACGTCGTGCATTCCGCGAGGGGCGGCCCCCGGCCAGGGGTGGCCTCAGCGTGCCGGTGGCTGCTCCGGCGAGTCTACCACGGCAGGCCTTCCCCGGTCGGCACGCACCCGCCACGCGCTCGATCCGGCTCCTCCGAGTCTTCCGACCCGCGTCTCGAGGGTCATTTCGTAGAAGAGGATGGATGGGTCCGATCCAATCCGCTGCAGGCTGCGAACGATGCTCTCGGCCTGAGCCTGGGATCCTGTTTCCTTGAGAACCTCCGCCATCAGGTCCGACGGATTGTGGAGCACTTCGTCCTCATGCGAGATCGTAAATGACTTCTTCAAGTGGGTGTCTCCGCGGAGAGGGGCCCCGTCCCATGAACCTTCCTCTACCCCACCGAGATCAACTCGGCCCCACCTGGGTTCCGTAGGCACCGGTCGAGCGAGTTCGCGGCGTCCACACCGAAAGGCCTCCGCGACCCATGGCCCAGGCGCCGGAGGTACGGTATTCTCGCCGCTCACCCCGGCGGGAGTATGCGTTTGGAGGAGCGAGAGGGCGGGCCGGTCGTCGTCATCGGGGCAGGGGCGGCGGGGACGATGGCGGCCATCTTCGCAGCGGGGGCCGGTGCGCCCGTCCTTCTTTGCGAGCGTACGCGGGATGGCGGGCGGAAGATCCTCATCAGCGGGGGCGGGCGCTGCAACGTTCTTCCCTCCCGAATGGAGCCATCCCGGTTCATCACGGCTTCCTCTCCCAATACGATGCGAAAGATGCTTCGCTCGTGGCCCCTGGAGGGGCAGAGACGGTTCTTCGAGGAAGAACTCCAGCTACCCCTCGTGCTCGAGCCGGACTCGGGCAAGCTCTTTCCGGCCTCGAACCGCGCGCGGGATGTGCGAGACGGCCTCCTGGAGCTCGCTCGCCGGCGGGGCGCGAGACTTCGATTCGGATCCGCGGTCGTGGGGATGCGTTCGCCGGAAGGTGGCCGCGGTTGGCAGGTGCTTCTGGAGGACGACGGTACGATCGAGGCCGGCGCAGTCGTCATTGCAACGGGGGGCCTTTCCGTACCTCAGACGGGCAGTGACGGTACGGGGATGCGCATCGTGGCTCGGCTCGGCCACACGCTGCACGAGACCTATCCGGCCCTGACTCCTCTCACCGGCAAATCAGGGGTCCACCATTCGCTTTCCGGGGTTTCCCTCGACGTGACGCTCCGGGCGCCCCCGCCTGGCGGCCCGCTGGAGACGCGAGGCGGCTTCCTCTTCACCCACCGCGGCTACAGCGGGCCCGCGGTCCTGGACATCTCACACCTGGCCGTCCGATCGCACGGCGACCCGCGCCAACAGATCCTCGTTCAGTGGACGGACGCGGACACCGACACGTGGGACGAGCGCCTGCGCGCGTCCAAACAAGGCACCGTAGGCTCGATCGTGCGGCGGGCCCTGCCGGCGCGACTTGCGAACGCCCTCCTCGCCGAGGGGGGGCTCGATCCCGGGGAGTCACTCGCACAGCTCCGTCGCGAGGATCGTGCAAGTCTGGTCACGACCCTTTCCCGGTACCCACTCCCCTGGACGGGCCACGAGGGATACAAGAAGGCCGAGGTCACGGGCGGAGGTGTCCCACTCGAGGAGATCCATCCCGGGACCATGGAAAGCAGGATCGCGCCCGGACTCTTCCTCTGCGGCGAGATTCTGGACTGCTTCGGGCCCATCGGGGGCTACAACTTCCTCTGGGCCTGGGCGACGGGGCGCGCCGCCGGACTGGGCGCGTCCGGGTCGCTGGAATCGCTCCGCGCTCGCGGGAAGGCTTGAGAATGTCACACGAGCTGCGCGACTTCTACGACGGAAAGGTGGTCCGCGAGATCGCGCGCGATCTGAAACGCGCGCATCGTGCATTCCCCGCCGAACGTTTCGTAGAGGATGCCCTCGAAGGATTGGCGCCTCTCTCGCTGACCGGCCGCGCCGCGCACATCGCCGCGGCGATGCGGCGGCACTTACCTTCGGATTTCGCCGACCTCGCGACCATCCTCGAGCGTTCGCTGGGACCGCGCCACTCCGGAACCGATTCCTTCGGGATGGGACCCTTCAAATACTTGCCGCACACCATGATCGCGGCTTCGGACGGGCTCGGTCACTTTGAAGCCGCGATGCGGCTCCAGTACGAGCTCACGCAGCGCTTTTCCGCGGAATTCAGCATACGCGCATTTCTCAACGCACATCCTGAAGCGACTTACGAACGGCTCGTCGAATGGAGCTCGGACGGCAGCCCTCACGTTCGGCGATTGGTCTCGGAGGGGACGCGACCGAGACTTCCGTGGGCACCTCGGCTGCGGCACTTCCAGAAGGATCCCAAGCCGGTGCTCGCGCTCCTCGAACGCCTGAAGGACGACCCCGAGCGCTACGTGCAGAGGTCGGTGGCGAACAACTTGAACGACATCTCGAAGGATCACCCCGAGCTGGTGGTCACCCTGTGCCGGCGTTGGCTCGATGGCGCATCAGAAGGTCGCGCCTGGATCGTCCGCCATGCCCTGCGCTCGCTCGTGAAGGCGGGCCACGCGGGAGCCCTCGATCTCCTCGGCGTGGGCACGGCCCCGAGAGTGCGGATCGAACGGCTCCGAATCTCACCCAAGCGCGTGAGGAAGGGGGGGCGCGTGGAAATCACCTGCGAGCTCGCCAGCATGGCCGGGGCCGCACAGGACCTCCTGATAGACTACGCCGTCCACTACGTGAAGGCGGATGGCCGCACGCATCCGAAGCTCTTCAAGTGGAAGCGCGTCAATCTGGGGCGCGCGGAGGCGGTCCCGATTCGGATCACGATCAAGCTGGGAGACCTGACGACTCGCAAACACTATCCGGGAAAACATCCCGTCGAGCTGCGGATCAATGGCAGGAGTTACGGGCTCGGGGCCTTTGGACTCGTGAAAGGAACGCCCCCGACCTGAGGGCAGAGGCCCCTTCGCCGGGCGAGGAGCTACTCAAAACCCGGGTGCTTGGAGCCCCACCGAGGCAAAGGTGTCGCACCCCTGCGCGTCGCCGGTCTCGAGGCCGCGAGCGGGCGGTTCCCGACTCGCTGCAACATGTGGAACCGTGAAGCGCGACCCAATACGGACTTACCCCATCCGCCGGGAGACGCCTCGACCGCGGAACACGCGGCGACTGGTCATTCCGAGGTGAGCGCCTCACATTGGTCCGAATCCGACTTCATCCGACCGCGGCCGAATCCTCTTCTCCCTTGGAAAAGTTCATGCCGATGAGGACGCTTCCGATGGTGACCCTCACCGCCCTCCTTCTGGCAGTGGCCACCTTCTCGACCGGGGCGGCCGCGCAGGCCCCGAATGAAACGATCCTCGCCCGCTTGGAGGCTGCACGGACGGCGGCTGGGCAGGAACATGCTCCGCTCTTCGCGGGGACTTGCGCCGTGCCGATCCGGACGGTGGGCGCCGCGCCGGCCGTGGACGAGGTGCCGCCCGCTCTCCCCTCGCTCGACCCGGATCGCTCCTGGTATACCGAGCCCGTGCGGGTCTTCGACAATCTCTACTTCTTAGGACAGACCGCGTATTCAGTCTGGGGCGTCCGGACCTCGGAGGGGATCGTCCTGATTGATGCGATCTTCGACTATTCGGTGGAGGCGGAGGTCATCGACGGGCTCCGAAAGCTGGGGATCGACCCGGCCGAGATCCGAACCGTGATCGTCAGCCATGCGCACGGAGACCATTCGGGCGGGGCGGGGATCCTCCAGCGGCACGGGGCGCGGGTCGTCATGTCCGAAGCCGACTGGGAGCTCTATGAGCGCACGAGCTCGGACTCCGTGACGGCAACGCGCGACATCGTGGCCACGGATGGGATGGAGCTCACGGTGGGGGACACGACGCTCCGCCTTTACCTGACGCCCGGCCACACGCTCGGCACGATATCCACGGTTTTTCCGGTGCGAGACGGAGACGAGCCTCATATGGCCGCGGTCTGGGGCGGGACCCTCTTCAACTTTCGCGACACGCCCGCGGATCCCCGCGACCGGCGTCTCCAGATGTATGAAGAATCCGCTGCCCGGTTTCGGGAGATCGCGCGCGGCGCCGGGGTGGATGTGATCCTCTCGAACCACACGCGATACGACGCTTCGACGGTGAAGATGCCGATCCTGGCGCAGAGGCGGTCCGGGGATCCGCACCCGTACGTCATCGGGGCGGTCGGCGTGAGCCGGTTCCTGACCGTCGCGCACGAGTGCGCGATAGCGACCCGCCTCTCGGAGCAAGCGGCACCCAACTGACGCGGCTGGGGGGGGGTAAAGGGTTCGGGCGGCGCGGAGGCGCCTCCCCGCCGCGGTTTCCTAACCTTCCTCCGTGACCTCTTCGATCCGGGCCTCATCCCGAACGATTCTCACGAGGGTCGCCTCGTCATTCAGAACCCGCCGAATCCAGGTCCCTCGCAGGAACCAACCGACGGCGATGAGCGCCGCGATCACATTCGAAATCGGAAAGGACCAGAAGACCCCTTCGGGTCCGAGGCCTGCGGGGATCGAGAGGACCCAGGCGACCGGGAATCGCAGGATCCAAAATGAGATCAGAGAAAGAGCCATGGCGGCCATGGTGTTGCCGGCGCCCGCGAGCGCCCCGCTCATCACCATTTGCACGCCGAAAAATCCGAAGGAGAGCGCCATGATGTGCATGAAGCGTTCGCCAACCGCGATCACCTCGGGCTCGCCCGGCACGAACGCGCGCACCACCGGACCGGCGAAAATGAAGAGGAGGAGGCCCGCCGCGCTGAGGCCGAGGAAGCCGGCGAGCATCCCGCTTCGAGCCGCCGATTCCGCCCGGTCGTTTTGCCTCGCCCCGACGTTTTGGCCCACGACGGTCGAAGTCGCCATCGAAAGGCCCATCGCAGGGATGATCACGAAAGAAAGAATGCGGGAGCCGATCCCGTAGGAAGCGATCGCGATCGTTCCGAAGGAGGCGACCAGGAGCATCATGACGGCGATCCCGAGTGCCCGCGTGGACTGCTCCACTGAAGAGGGGATGCCGAGGCGAAAAATCGTCCGCACGACGCCGCCGTCCGGGATGAGGTGACGAAGCCGAAGGTGCACGCCGTACCGGCCGCTGAAGAGGATCGCGATCCCCGTGGCACCCGCGAGCCCTTGTGCCACGATCGTCGCCCAGGCGGCACCCACCACGCCCATCTCGGGAAAGGGGCCCAGCCCCAAAATCAGGATCGGGTCGAGGAAGAAGTTGAGCACGACCGTCGAGGCGACCACGATCATCGGCGTCTTCACGTCTCCAACGCCGCGCAGCAACGCCTGGAAGACGAAGTAGATGAAAACCGCGACCAGGCCGGCGAAGGAGATCTTCAGGTAATCCACCGCCATCTGAGAGACCCCCGGCTCGGGGCCGAAGAGGGCGATGACGGGACCGGCCGTAAGGAAGCCCGCGAGGGAGAGCGCGGCGGAGACCACGCCCACGACGACCAGTGTCTGCCCGGCGGAGTGGTCCACGGCTTCCTGGTTCCCCGCCCCGAATGTCTGTGCAACGAGGACGGCCCCGGCGATCGCCAATCCTCCACCCGCGGAGGTCAGAAAAAAGAGGATCGGGAAAGAGAGGGAAACGGCAGCCACCGCCTCGGCGCCGAGCCGACCGACCCAGAAGGTGTCAATCAGCTGGTACAGGGTCTGGAAGACATTCGTCGCGACCGTCGGGACGGCGAGGCGAACGAGCGCTCCCAGGATGGGACCCTGGGTGGTGTCTCCGACCGGGCGAATCCCTTGAGCGCGAGTCACGCGCCGATTCCGATGAAAGAACCTGCCGGTGGGGAGATGTCGGTCAGCGTCCTGTAGTCGTCGCTGCGAGTTGCTCCGAGAAGAACGGAAGCACGTTCGACTGGAATCGGGCGCGCACTCGGTTCGTGTGTGTCCCCTCGTACTCCTCGAACGAGTGCCCGATTTCGAGCCGGGTGAGGGCCGCGTCCAGGTCGTGGTTGGCCGCACCGAGCGGATCCGCGTCGCCCACGTCCATCGCGATCGCGGAGTAACGCTTCAGGTTGGGCACGTACTGATCCACCATGACGAGCGGTGAGTGGGCCACCCACTTCGCCGCGATCTCGGGTCGAAAGACGCCGTCCTCGTTGTAGAGGTCGAAATACCGCGGCGGATTTTGCGGGTTAGGTGCCCAGGCCGCGGCCTGAGCGAAGAGGGCGTTCGAGAAGCCGCCGCCACGCCCGGCCGGGGCCGGCGCACCGGCATCGGGCGCCGCCGCGCCCCGCCCCTGAGCAGGCGACGGGTTGTTCATGAGACAACACGAGCTCATCGCGTAGAGCACGGAAAACACCTCGGGATGCTTCATCCCGATCCGCATGGTTCCGTATCCGCCCATGGAGTGTCCCGACAGGCCGCGGCTCTCCCGTTCCGGGATGGTCCGGTAGTGGCTGTCAATGTAAGCGACGAGGTCGTGGGCCACGTAGCCCTCCCAATTCCCCGTGGTGGGCGAGTTCGAGTACATGCTTCCGCTGTAGATCGTGAAGGCGTCCGGGAGGACCAGGATCATCTCCTCCGCGCCGGCAGCGATCGCGAGGTCCGCCGACCCCGGAAGGCCGGTGAGGCCTACGTAGGTCTCGACCCCGACCGTATATCCATGCAAGAAATAGACGACCGGAAAGTGGCGGGTGGGCTCAGCCGCGTAACTCGAAGGGAGATATACGACGACATCCCGCGTGGGATCGTCCCCGGCGAGATTCCCTTCGAGCGACGTGCCGTAGACCCGGATCCGCTCGAGAGTCCCGGCCCGGACCGGCGCTCCGTCGGGCGCCGACTGAGCCGTGAGAGCCGGCGCTCCGGCCGCGCAGGAAGCGATCGCGACTGCGAACGCGAAGTGCGCCCGCCGGAGTCCTGACCCCCTCTTCAACCCCTCACCGTCCCGCGGACAGCATCACGGGCTCTCCCTCCACGCCGCTCATCGCCTCGCTCACCACGGCGTTCCACGCGATTCCCTGGAGGAGCCGCTCGCGCGCCGCGGACGTGGGATCGGACGGATCCACGAGCGCCGTCATCCCCACCGGGGATTGCCGGTACATCGAGGCGAACCAGACGTACGAGACGAGGTTTCGAATCGGGACATTCGGGTGTCCCATTCCGTCCACGAAGATCTCCGACTGAAGCTCGATCCCAGGGACGTTTCCCCGCACGACTTCCTGGCGGAGACGGTAAACGGCGAATGATGAGGGAACTACGTAGGTCATCTGGCGCCCCGCCCGCTCGTTGATGCCGGCGAGCTGGGTGCGCATCCGCTCGAGATAACCGCCCGGGGCGTCGAGGCGGTCCATCCATCCCTGGATCGTCTCGACGGTGGCGCTGTTGTGATCTTCGTTGGTGAATCCGGCGGCACCCGTTCCGCCCACGCTTCCCGTCGTTCCGTTTCCGTCCCACGCGGACCAAGAGTTCTGCACGAGGATCCGACCCTGTGGATTGGTCTCGATCATGAGGTCACCGAAGAGGTCGATTCCTTCTTCGGGCATAAGAGCATTGGGAGACATGGTGAAGACGTCCACTCCTCCGGCCCGGAGCGCGACCTTCGCCAGATTCTGGCCGTCGTCGCCGTTCCCCTGGTTCCAGTGCTGCATTGGTGTGGAACCGCCGATCATCTGAATTCCGAGGCTTGCGTGTCCCTCGAGGCCGGCTTCGGCCGCCAGAAGATCGAGGGGGCCCGGTTCACTGGTTCTCCGGTTGGGCCCGATGAAGACGTTGAAGCTGTGAGTGGCCATGAAGTACTGCTGGCCCGTTGTGATCGCAGCGGTCGACTCCTGCGCTGCTGCCGGAGCGCTTCCGGCCGAAAAAAAGCCGGACGCGAGAAGCGCCAGGACGAAAACCGTCCGTGCGCCCGCTCGATGCCACCTGGCGAAACGACCGAGCTTCATGGGCTTCCTCCTGGATGCTCCAGGGCGTGGCCCCGGGGGCGAGGTGTGGAGGGGATAATCTGCGTACTCTGAGTCCAGATATTCAAGCTAGGCCGCGACTTATCCCGGGGCAAGAAGTCTCCGCTCGCCCGGCGATTTAGCGGTCTCCCTGGCGCCATACGGGCCGTGTCTTCTAAGGGAAGTTCCACCGCACGCGGGATTCCGCCGTCGTCGCGAGGACGCTTTCATCCGAGTCGGAGTCGTCCCCGACATCCAGCCACTCGTGTCCGACCTCCCCTCCCGGGCTGAATCGAGGCTTCAGGAAAAACTCACCGCCCACCACGCCGGCCACCCAGAGGTTCGTGTTCGAATCGTCATCGTCCACGCCGGGGCCCTCGACCGAGTCCGACACGCGTACGACGCCGAATTAAGCCGCGCGAGAGAGGCTAGAAGTAGATGTACATCCCGTACGCCACTCCGACGACGCCTCCCGCCATCAGCAGCGTCCCCACGTCGTCACCGACGATGGCGCCCCCCACGACCAGCGCGGATCCCGCGATGATCCAGGGGAGCCCCGAGCGATTCCGGGCCTGGGCGACGGCCACGGTGGCCGAAGAGAAGCGCTCGCCACGCTCGATTTCGCGGAGCGTGTTGGAGAGGAAGTCTCCCTCCTCCGTCCAGCGGGCCGTGACGGGCCCGGTTGAGGGAAAGGTCGCGGCGGGACTCCACCTCGGAGTCCGGGAAGCCTCGGTCATCGGCTCTCCCTCCGTGGCGGTCGCAAGCGCGAGCGTCACCGGCCCCGATTGAGCCACGAGCGGTTGGTGATTCACCGAGGTCAACGCGGCAAGCGCCAACCCCAGGCTCAGAAAAATTCGCGCACTCCTATCCATGACCGTTCCTCCGTGGAAGGGACGTAGAAAAGTGTGAGTGGACACCGCCCGATGCGCACGCGCCGGCCGCGTAGGGCGCCCTCGGCCTCGCGGGCGCCCCGCCAGGCGTGGGCTGTCAGTCGAGCTCGATGGGTTCGTCGAGAGCGATCGTTACGGTCGCGCCCTCGCCGATTCGGGCGTGTCCCGAGTCGGTCGTGACGGCGAAGACGGTACCGGCCACGGCACCTGCGCCGGCCCCGATCACCGCGGCTTCGCGGTCCCGCCCGAGCACACGCCCGAGCAGGGCGCCGGCGGCTGCCCCGACCGCGATCTTCGCCGCAGTCTCCCCGCCGGAGTCGCGAGCCTCCTGACTCATGGACGCCTCGACGACCGTCGCCGCAAATGGCCTCGTTTCACCGCCCACCTCGAGCGATTCGAGCCGAAGCTCGAGCACTGCCGGTTCTTCAGAGCTCGGGCTCTCGCGGGCAAAGGCGACTACGCCATTCGCTCGCGCGCCCGCCGGGACGAGGATTTCCCCGGAGGGGGACCGCACGTCTCCGACGAGAGTCGCGGAGAAGCGGTCTCCCGTGGCATTGGACTCCGTCGAGAGTGCCTGCGTCAGGCGAAACGTCATCTGAGTGCCCGCCGGCACCATCGGTACGGCCTCCCGCGCCATCTCCTCGGACAGCGCTTCGCCTTCGGGATTATCGGCGGACTCGGCAGGTCCGCACCCCGTCACGACGGCGAGGGCCAGAAGACTCCCCAGGAAAAAAGGCGAGAGAAGTGTCTTCATGCGAGCCATGTTGGGTCTCCTGTTCGATTTCGTTGGGAGTTCGAGATCCCGAATCCGCCGTGCCCGAAACCATGCAGCAACCGTGCCTTCGTTCTTCCGCAACGGTTTTCGCGGCTCCTCGGTTCGGCCATCGGCACCAACTTCCCCCCCCGGCGGGGAATCCTTTCCCGGGGTCAGACCAGCCGTGCGGTGGGTTCGGGGCGGACTCGGGAGAACGGAACGCTCTTTTCTCGTGCGAGGCCGCTGCCAAAGGTGCGGACGCCTGGAAGGGCGAGGTACGGGGCGATGAAACATCCCCCTGGGAGGACGGCGATGATTTCTAGGATCGCATCCATCCCCGCGCGGATGCGCCAGCCGGGGAGGAAGAGGTGCAGCGCCGCCTCGGCTTCACCGGGTTGTTTGCCGATCACCTCGTATCTCCGCTCCTCGCTTCTGCGAGCGAAGCGGAGGGCGCCGAACAGGTCCACTTTTCGGAGGAGGGATATCCGGCGCCGCCAGACCTCGGACCGGTCGTCCCAGATCACGAGCCGTCCGCCTTCCGGAACGTTGAGGAAACTCGCGAAGAGCACGAGCATGATCGCCGTGAAAATGAGGATTCCCACGACCTGCGCCGGGTCCTGCGACACGAAGGGCATCACGGCGTGCAGCGGGAGTACCAGCGCGAACGCCAAGGATCGCAAGCGCTCGGACCATACGGCGAGCCCGATGAAGATCTCGGCCGCGACCGTGGCGAGAGAGAGGAAGAGGAGGAGAGAGGAGAAGTCGGGAACGGGGAGAACCGAGTTCTCGAAGTGGTAGCCCAGCGTAGAGCCGCTCAGGAACTCCCCGTTGATTTTCGCGATTCCGGCGAAGAGGTAGACGATCGAGAGTTGGGCCCGCATGAGAAAAAGCGGCCACCCGGGAACCGGTCCGCTCCCCTGCGGACGGATCGCGTATTGGCGTTCGCAGTCGCTCAGTGCCACCAGGAGGAGTACAAGGGCGAGCAGATAGAGATGGTTCGCATAAAATCCCTGAAAGAGCAGATAAGCGGCAAGCGCGACGAGCCCGCCTGCGGCGCGCCGGGCATGCCACCCGATGGCCACGGCGAAGGAAAGCGCCATCCACGGGAGCATGACCGCGGCGGGAGGCGCCGCGAATGCGACGAGCGTCAATCCCTTGAGCAACGCCAGAAGGCCGACCGCCACCCGAATCGTTGCGATCAGCCTCGGGTTGGCGTCGAAGTCCACGAGATCGCCCCACAGCGCGGAGTTATTCATCGCTTTCGGCGCTTTCGGCCGGAATCCGGGAGAACATCTGCCAGCTGAACCGGAAGGGATGTCCGAGGAGGTGGCTGGCGTAGAGTCCGGACAGTGGCACAACGGTTTGTGCCAGGAGGAAAAAGGCGATGAACACGCCTCTGAGCCACCTTCGCGGAGCCGTCATCCCTGGGAATCGCTCGTGTAAGTGCCCGGGCGCACCGGAAAAAGGTGCGGATTTCCCCTCTGCGGGCTGGGAAAGATGCAGGGGGCGTGCCCGCGCGGCCGAAGTGGCACCGGCGAGCCGGACGCGAAGGAGGGAATTCCTTGTCCTACCGTCCTTGTCCCGTGTGGGGCGCGGCCATCACCTCACGGTTTGGGCCGTGAGCTGGGGGGGGCGCCCTCCAGCGGGCCGGCAAAGGATGCTCAACCGACCCCGGCGAGGGGCATCATGGACTTTTGGGATGCATCCCCCTGGCCAGAGTCATAGCGCCTCTCTCACGGCCTCGGCGAAGGCGTAAACGCGACCATAGAGGGCGGATGCCTGCGGCCAGGCTCCGTGGGTCACGATCACGAGGTCCTCGGCGGGATCCACCCAGATCACCTGTCCGAAGATCCCGATCGCGGCGAAGGCGCCCTCTCCGCGGAGCCACCAGAGGTAGCCGTACCCGGGGTTCGCCTGTGACGGCGTCAGCGATGCCTCCATCCATCCATCCGCGAGCACCTGCTCGCCGGTCGGGAGGACGCCGCCGCGCATGGCGAAGAGTCCCAGGCGCCCGTAGTCCCTCAGGGTCGCGCTGAAACAACAACCTCCGTGTTCGCCCCCGTCCGGCTCGACCAGCATCCAGTTGCCGTCTGCCTCCATTCCCAATGGACGCCAGATCTTCTGCGAGAGATAGGTGGCGAGGTTGTTTCCGATCGCGGCTCTGAGCACCGTTCCGAGGAGGTGCGTCTCGGCGCTGTTGTAATTGAAGCGCGCTCCGGGCGCGGCGACCCGCTCCCGCGCGCCTAGCCCATGCAGCTGTTCCAGCGTCGGCATCGTAAGGGAGCGGTTGAAATTCGTGTCGAGCGCATTGTAGCCGTCCGTCCACTCGACCCCGGAGGCCATCTGGAGCGCGTCCCGGAGGGTGACCGCCTCGTAAACCGTTCCCTCCAGCACCGGGAGGTAATCGGCGACGGAATCTTCGAGGTCCCGGATGTAACCGTCGCGGAGGGCCGCCCCCATGAGGAGGGAAACGACGGACTTGGAAATCGAATACGAGACCCAGAGGCTCGCGGCGGTATTGCCCAGGGCGTAACGCTCGAGGGCGATTTCCCCGTTCTTCAGCACGAGCAGGCCGGCGATCCTCGTGTCCTCGATGAAGCGGTCGAGGTCGTAAGTCTCTCCGCCCGCTTCGAAGGAGAAAGAGGAGAAGTCGGCCGAACGGGAGGGGAGGGGGAGCGGGTCGCTTCCGGCCTCGATAGTCCGCGTAGGAAAGATTTCGGGAAGGTTGCGGTAGGCCGCGACCTGACGGTCTCCCCGCCACAGGATGAGACTGTCGGGTGGCCCGAATGCCGCCTCGCCGCGAGTCACCGGGGGCGAGGGTGCCTCCCCCGCCGATCCCAGGCAGGCCGAGGCAAAAGTGACGAGACCGACGGTAAGCAGTCGGATCATCCGGTTGCGCATGGCAACTCCTCCGCATGGGGGTGCTCGCAAGGGACCCGCGGGACGAGCCGGCTCGGTGTCGCGGTGGACGCCTGTCCAGAGGCGCCTCGGGCCGCGTCCGATCGGGGGACTCCCGGCACATTCTCGGAGCGGAGGGCGCACTTCGCCACCCCCGCGGGCCGTGCGGGACTTCCCGTGTCCATGTCGCGAGTGACTACCGCGTGAACAGGCGCCCGGCCACGACGGCCGCCCCGGCCATGAAGGTGACGGCCCCCAGGACGACGAGTGCCCGCCCGGTGGCGGATCCCTCGTCCCACATTCGGCACCAAAGCCTTCGGAGTGCGACCTCCGTCCGGTCCAGAAGGGCGGCGAAGGTGCGGAACTCCGTGGCGAGGAGCCCGACCCCCACGATGGAGATGAAGCCGCCGGGGCCGGGAAGCCATCCGATAGCCAGGCCGCCGACAACGAGCAACGCCCCCACGGCGGCGATGGCCCAGGGCCATTCCCCTTCGCCCGACGTCCGGCGTTCCCTGCGCTGTTTGTGAGCGTCTCGGAACCGCCTTCCGGGTTCGCCTTCCTTCAGCGCACGACAACTTGCGCGAATCGTGCCCGAGACGCCGCCTCTCTGAGTCTTCATTGATTCCAGCCCCTTCGCCGGTACCCTCTAGCGGGCCGGACGCCGGATTTGGCCCGCTCCGGTCAAAGAGCGTCGTCGATCTCGTCTTCGATCTCTTCGAGGCCCTCTTCGATCTCCTCGCCGATGGTGTCGTCGTCCCCGGGGCACCCCGCCAGAATCATGGGGAACGTCGCGAGAACGAGGACTTGAAGAAGTCTCTTCCACATGGAGCCACCTCCGAATCGAATCACAGTTCAACCGGACTGCGATCACGAGTCCTTGCACAATGCGTTCCGGGGAGAATTCCGCGGAATGGAGCCATTCCCGACGTCAGGGGCAGGGAGAATCGCCCCGCCTCCCGGCCAAAGCGGCCCGTTGGGCGTGAGGCTGCCCCGCAGAGTCGAGCGCGACGAGGGGAGCGGGGGCGATTCCGTGCCCGGGGACCCCTTCCTCAGTCGAAGTCCCCGCCCCCGCCGCCGAAGTTCCGGCTGTCGAAGCGGTTGTTCACGACGTTGTTGAAGATCGAGCCGAATTCGTAGCTGATTCCGACGAAGAGCTCATAGCTCTTGCCGGTCGGCCGCTCGAAGCGGCCGAGCAGGATATCCTCGTCGGAAAGCCCTTCTCGCGAAAGGAAGATCTGGTCCTCAATGAAGTTGACGTTCCCTCCGACTTCCAAGTTCAGCCCCCGAAAGATTCGGAACTCGAGGTCGCCGGAGAGCGACACGCTCCAGAGTCCCAGGTCGTGGAGGAACTGGCTCCCGTCCACGGAGACGCGGGACGAGCCCCAAGGCTGCCGCTGGAAGAGCTGGAGCGTGAGCTGATGCTGGGGACGCGTCTCCTCCGTCTCGAAAAAGACAGTCTCTTCCTCCCAGAGATAGTGCTGGAGGCGGAGATCGTACCGCGCGGTGAGGGACTGGCGCGGAGCGTCCACGTAAGGAAAGAAGCTGTATTCGACTGCGGCTGCGACGTCGGCGCCGAAGTCCTGGTTCAGGCGCGTGGAGGCACCCGCCCCGCCAATCAGGCCCAACGACCAGTGGTCCGCCAGGGCACGCACGAGGAGGAAGTCCGTGCTCCAGTTGGTCCGCTCGTCCACGATGAGATTCCCATTCTGGAGTTCGCGCTCGTCCCGGCTCATGCTCCCTTCCGCCTCGAACTCGAATCTCCAGACCGCGGTCGTGCGGGTCGCTTCGAAGGAACCGCTGAGCTCGTGCTCCCGCTCCGTGTCCTCCCCCTGCAGCTCGCCATCGGCACCGATCTCGAAGACCCAGAAGTTCCAGGGGTCGTTGACCTGGTTCCCGCTCACGAGCTCGTCGATTCCGAGGTCGAAGTCATCGGCGGGTTCGATCGTATACGCCGCCGGCTGTCCGATCGCCGCCGAGTACCGGGCGAGACCGGCGGCGATGACGGACGTGAGCGCCGAAAGGATCTCCTCCTCGGTGTCGGTGGAGAGACTCGTGAGGGGGAGCGTGTCGTTGTCCCCATCCAGCTCCTGGAGTCCGATGAATTCGAGCGCATACACGTTTCCACCGCCGCCGGTCTGATTGCTGGTGATGATCAGGTGGACCTGCGCCAGGGTGCGATCCCGCACCCAGTTCACGAATCCAATCTCTGTGCGGAAGAAGTCTGAGTCGCAGGGAAAGGTGTTGCAGTCGAGGAAGACACGGAGAGCGTCCGCGCGGACTTCGTTCCCCGGGTCCTGCGCCAAGGCTGTGCATGGAAGGAGCAGCAGGAAGCCGAGGAGAAGAACTCGGCGGGCCGGGGCCAGGCCGCACGGGACGGGGCACGATCCGTCTCCGCAAATGGATGGAGGAGTGCTCGTGCGGCTGGACGTCCCCTTTCGCATGTGATCGCCTCGTGTGCGGCCTCTTCGGGGAGCCTCCTCGGATCTGAAAGGTAGGCGACCGAGTGGTCGTGCGGACCGACGCCGTGTGCGGACTAATTGCGGATCTTGTGAACTGCCGGTCCGCGCCAGGTGCGGGCAGGAGCGCGAACGGGAGCTTGGACCGTTCTTGCATCGCGGGCGTCTCGTTGAGACACTGGAGGCGGCCGGGCACCGCGGAAGCGGGCAGGCTTCACCGTGGCGGAGGGCGAATGGCGGGAGAGGATGGTCGAGCCAGGGTCGCGGCGTGCGCACTCACGCTGGTCGCTTTGGCCCTGTTCCCCGAAGGAGCGGCGGCGCACGGCGTCGCGCAGGACGACGCAGCTTTCTTCCTTTCAAACGACGGTCCCGCGATCGGGCCGTTCATGTATCTCGGTGCCAAGCACATGTTCACCGGATACGACCATCTCCTCTTCCTAGTCGGCGTCCTCTTTTTCCTTTACCGACTGAGGGACGTGGTCGGATACGTGAGCCTCTTCACGATCGGTCACAGCGTGACCCTCCTGGCCGGAGTGCTCGGGGGGATTCGCGCCGATCCCCACGTCGTGGACGCCATTATCGGGCTTTCCGTGGCGTACAAGGCCTTCGACAACATGGATGGATTCGGAAGATTCTTCGGCCGCCAACCCAACACGAAGGCCGCGGTGCTCGTGTTCGGGCTTTTCCACGGCTTCGGACTCGCGACGACACTTCAGGACTACACACTTTCCGAAGACGGGCTGATCACGAACATGCTGAGCTTCAACGTGGGTGTGGAGCTCGGGCAGATCTTCGCGCTTCTGGGTGTATTGATCGTGTTGAGCTACTGGAGGACACGCGAGGGTTTCTTGAGGCACGCCTTTGTCACGAACACTCTTCTCATGGCGGGGGGATTCCTTCTGATGGGGTATCAGATCGCGGGAATTTTCCTGGCCGCGTCATGAGGCATCCATGACAAGCGCAATGGACGCACCCTCCGGGGCACGAAAGCCTCCTTCCCGCGCGAAGATCCTCTTTGCGGTCATCTTCGCGTTCGTTCTGGCCGGGGTCGTGCTCGTGGCGATCGTCCTCCCCGCGGAATACGGAGTGGACCCGCTGGGGACGGGGGACGCGCTCGGACTCATCGTGCTCTCGGACCCGACGGCCGTGGACATTCCCTTGCGCTCGGACGGGCTGACGGCGCAACCGGTCGGGTACGGGGTGGATCGAAGGGTCTTCGAAATCGGACCGGATTCCTTCATGGAATACAAGTATCGGCTTGGAGCGGGGGAGGCGATGGTTTATTCGTGGGTCGCCACCGGCCCGGTCCGTTCGGAGATGCACAGCGAGGCGGATGGGGCACCGGCGGGGACCGCGGAGTTCTTCGAGGTGCTCGAGTCGGCGTCGGAGGCACACGGGAGCTACCTGGCGCCATTCCCGGGCGACCATGGCTGGTATTGGCTGAACGAGGGTGACGCCGCGGTCACCGTGACCTTGTACGCGGCGGGATTCTTCGACGACTCCATCGAATACCGGCCACAAGCGAACCCCCTTCTGCGGCGAATGGAGGAGACCCCGGCGGAGCTCTATCCCGAGGCGGGAAGAGCGACGGAGCCCGCGCCCGAGGCCGCCCCGCCCCCGATCTGAGTGGCCCCCCCGGAGCCCGCGGCTAACGGATGTGCTCGAGGAGCGCTCGTACGGTGTCCGCGGGGAGGGACCCGGCGCCCGTAATCCGCATTTCTCCGACGATCAGCGTGACCGTCCCGGTCGCGAGAGCGGCCGAACCCGGCTCGGTCGACTCGGCCGCTCGCACCTGGACGAGAGTCAACAAGCCGTAGGGATGCTCCTGGACCACGCGGACCGCTCGAGCGCCGTCCAGCCGGCCGATCTCCACCTCGACCACCGGAAGGTCCGGGACGAAGACGATGGGGGCGCCAAAGGTCCGGGCCGCCTCGTCGAGGTCCGCGGGAATCCAGGATGACACGGCCACCGGGATCCGCTCCCCGTTGTTGAGGTTGATTTGTACGTCGGCGATCCCCCCCTGGAGGTTCTCTACCGGGTTCCCCGCCACCGCCACCGGCATCGTCTCCCGCGTCACGGGGGCGATGGAAATCGGCGATCGGGCGCCTTCAACGGGGTCCACGAGCCCGGTGGCCACGATCTCCTGGAGGGCGAGCAACGCCGGCTCTAGCTCGACGTCGGCCCAGACCGAGTCGTTCGCGGCCGCCAAGTCGAGCTGGGCGACGCGGTAGCCCAGGCGCTGGGCGGTGAGTCGGATCGGTTCCGCGGTGTCCCGTAGCGAAGCGGGGAGGTCCAGAGCGAAGGAGCCGTCCGAATCGGTCACCGCCCCGGTTCCCGTGCCCGGGACGTAGACCTGAACGGCGGCGAGGGGTTCGCCGTCCGGATTCGTCACCCGCCCGCGGAGGGCGAGCGAACCCGACGTAGCCCGAGGAGGCGGGAGGTCGGAGATCGCCCCCTGGTCGGCGCGCGCGGCGTCGCCATCGAAGACCGTCGGCGCGATGGTGAGGTCGGTGGGAGCGGCGTCCGCCACCCGATCCTCGGTCCAGGCCGCCGCCTCTTCAGCAAGGGCCACCCGCGCCTGAGAGGGAAGTAGTGCGGGCGCGGCGGCTTCCACTCGGGGCTCGGTGGGCGCCGGCAGGGCGATTTCGACGCCGGGGGGGGCCGACTCGGCGGGGGCTGCGGCCAGACGCGCTCCCTCGGCCCCCGGGGCTCCGGACCCGCCGGCCGCTTCTCCCCCTGGAACCAACCCCCGGCCAAACCACCCGAGCCCCAGTGCGAGCGCGATGCTCGCCGCCCACCCAAGGGGGATCCAGGGGCGCCGGCGCGGAGCTGACGCCGCGCCCCCAACGCCGGCCGCCCGCGCCTGAATCTCCGAAAAGGCGGGCGGCACCACGGAGGGCGCCGCTCCGGCAAGGATGGCCGCCGAGCGCCCTGCGAGGCTACGCGCCTCGTCCAGACGGCGGGCACAGGCCGGGCAGGCACCGAGGTGCGCCGCGATCTCGGCGAATTCGGCCGATGTAAGTCCCGACCGGTCCCGGTCGAGCCAGGCGTGAAGCGTCCCTTCATCCAAGTGCTGCATGGGTTCCCCCGATGGAATCGTGCGATTCGACGAGCCGTTTCCGCGCTCGTGCCAACGTCGTGCCCACCGCGCCCGCGGCGAGTCCCGTCTGCTCGGCGATCTCCGCGTAACTGAGCCCGGCGTCCCAGAGGAGCAAAATGTCGCGGTCCCTCTCGGCGAGTCCCTCGAGGGCCTGCCGCACCCGCTCGGATTCTTCGCGGGCTTCGAGCTCGGCCACCGGCGTGGGCGAAGCCTCACTCGCTCCTTCGGTCTCGGTCCGGAGGAGGGCGAGATGCTTCTTCCGCCGGACCACCGCGCGGGCCTCGTCGCGCGCGAGATTCCCCGCGACGTGGAAGATCCACGCCCGGGGGTTTTCGGGCTCCTGGCCGAGCGCCCTCAGGAACGCTTCCTGGGCGAGCTCTTCGGCCCGGTCCTCGTCCCAGATCTTCCGCGCGAGAAAACGCACGACGTCCTGGTACGAAGCCCGGTACACCGTTTCCCAGTCGGTCTTCACAAGCGGTTCCGACGGTTCATGGAGACCCGTTCCGACCTCGGGGATTTTCTACCCTTCGCAAGATAGGACGAACGAGGGACGAATTCCTGCACATCGGGGGCCAGACCGAGAGGGCATGTGCAAGGGAGGGAGGGTCCGGCGTCATGGGGGACGGTGGGCAGAGGGCCGGCGGCAACCAGGAACCCAGGAGATCTCCGATGAAACCCGTGATCCGAGCCGGTACCATGCTTCTCCTTCTCCTCCTCGCCTTCGTTACGCGGGGCGCGACCCATCCATCCGCCCTCGGCGAAGAGGTGACCTTCGCCGGCCGCGTCCTGAACGACGCTTCCGGGGACCCGGTCACCGGCGCTCAGGTGTCGATCCCAGGCACTCGGCTTGGGACGGTCACCGGCTCCGCCGGCGAATACGCACTCACGGTGCCTCGCGATGTCGTCCCTGCCACCGGCGTGACCCTTCGGGTGATGCGGCTCGGATTCCAGGTGGCCGAGTTCGTCGTCGTGGCGGACGACGCATTCGTCTCCACCGACCTGAGGATCAAGCCCACCGTCCTCGCGCTCCAGGAAATCGTGGCGACCGGACAGGTGGATCCGGTCACGGGCGTCCGGTCGCCGATGGAGGTGCGCGCCTCCGTCGCCGCCGTGGGGTCGGGCGCGGCGGTCGGTTCGACGGACTTCCGTGATCGGATCGGCGCCCTGCCGCCTCCGCCCGACCGCGATTGGAATCGCGAGCAGTACGACCACATCGTGGAGAACGTCTTCCTCGATCCCATTGGAAATCCCCTTTCGACCTTCTCCATCGACGTGGATCGGGCGTCTTACAGCAATGTGCGGCGCTTCCTGCACGAGGGGCGGCTCCCGCCGGTAGACGCGGTCCGGCTCGAGGAGCTCGTCAACTACTTCCCCTACGAATACGAGCGTCCGGAGGGTGACGAACCCTTCGCGGTGACGACGGAGCTGGGCCGGGCGCCCTGGCGCGACGGACACCTCCTGCTTCGGATCGGCATCGCTAGCCCGGCGATCGAAACGGAGTCCCTTCCCCCGAACAACCTCGTCTTCCTCCTCGACGTCTCGGGTTCGATGAACTCGCCGGACAAGCTTCCGTTGGTGAAACGGTCCCTCCGACTTCTGGTGAACGAGCTTCGCCCCGACGACCGTGTCGCGATCGTCGTGTACGCGGGAGCGGCCGGACTCGTCCTCCCTTCGACGCCCGGGGCCAGGAAGAGCGAGATTCTCGAAGCGATCGAGCGGATGGAGGCGGGCGGCTCCACGGCTGGCGGCGCGGGGCTCAGGCTCGCCTACGAGGTGGCGCGAGAATACCACATGGAGAGCGGCAACAACCGGATCATCCTCGCCACCGATGGCGACTTCAACGTCGGCGAGTCGAGCGACTCCGAAATGATCCGCCTCGTCGAGGAGCGGCGGAGCCAGGGGACCTACCTGACCGTCCTCGGCTTCGGGACGGGAAACCTGCAGAGCGAGAAGATGCAGAAGCTCGCGCAGCACGGGAACGGAAATTACGCCTACATCGACTCACTGCTTGAGGCGCGGAAGGTGCTTGTCAGTGAGATGGGCGGAACGCTCCTCACCGTCGCACAGGACGTGAAGCTCCAGATCGAGTTCAATCCGGAGCGAGTCCAGGGGTATCGCCTCATCGGGTATGAAAACCGCCTTCTCGCCGCGGAAGACTTCAACGACGACGCGCGTGACGCGGGCGAGCTCGGTGCGGGGCACACCGTGACCGCGCTCTACGAGATCGTTCCGGTGGGTGTGGAAAGCGAGGTCGAGATTGGGGGAACCGATCCCTTGCGTTACCGCGATCCGGCGAGCGTCGCGCGAACGTCGGAAGGCGCGGAAGTCGCCTTTGTCCGGGTCCGTTACAAGTTGCCGGGCGAAGACGAGAGCTCTCTCCTCGAGCATCCGGTGGGTCCCCGGGTGAGCCGGCCGTCCGCCGACTTCAACTTCGCGGCGGCCGTCGCCGGATTCGGGATGATCCTCAGGGATTCCGAGCACCGCGGATCGGCGACTTCCGATCAGCTCCTCACCCTGGCGCGGAATGGCTTGGGAGAGGACCGCGACGGGTATCGCGTGGAGTTCGTTCGGGTGATGGAGCGCTACCAGGTCATCGCCGGGGAGCGGGAAGCGGGGCCGGACGAGCCGTCGGGGCGCTTCTAATCGGGGTACCCCCAAGAGGGGCGGGACGAAAACCGGGGCGGCCCGCGACGGGCCGCCCCGGCTATTCTTTTCGTCAGTCCCGCGACGCGATGGCTCCGCCCGGCGGAAGCCCACTCGGGACCCGCCCGGGGATCGTGCGGTCGAATCCGGGATCGGTGAGGGCGCCCAGGAAGGCGATGATGTCCGCCATCTCGCGGTCGTTCATGTTGCGCACGCGGCGGAAATCACCATCCAGCGTGGCGAGCCGCACGCCGGAGTTGCCTGCATCGTCGTCGCCGCGGTTCCGTCGGTTCCCGACGTTCGGATTTTCCGACTGTCCCCGGTCGTAAAAGGCGAGCACGTCCTCGAGCGTGGCGAGCATCCCGTTGTGCATGTAAGGCGCGGTCAGGGCGACGTTTCTGAGCGACGGCGTTCGAAAGCGGAAACGACGGCCGCCTTCGTCGGGAGCGGCCAGCAGCGGATTTTCCGCCACACCCTCGGCATGCAGATCGAAGTCGGAGAGCATCGGACCGTCGTGGCACTGGGTGCACCGCGCGTCGTCGAAGGCCCCGAGTCCGCGGCGCTCCTGTTCGGTCAGGGCGCCGAGTTCACCGGCCTGGTAGCGGTCGAACGGAGAGTCTACGGCTACCAGGGTGCGCTCGAAGGCGGCGATGGCCCGTGCGACCTGGTCGGCGGTGACCACGATCTCCGAGGGAAACGCCTCCTGGAAAAGGGCGACGTACTCGGGGATGGCCCGCAGCCGTGCGACGACCGAATCCACGGCGACGTCCTCGGAAAAGGCGTCACCCCGCATCTCTTCCCGGACCTTGAGCGGTTCCAGGGCTTGGGCCTCGAGGCTCCGTACGCGACTGTCCCAGAACATCGGCGCTCGCTCGGGCCTCAGCTCGACCATGGCGGCTGCGATCTGGCCGAACTCGTCCCGTTGCCCCTGCGGGCCTCGGCCCACGCGATCGTCGAGCCCGTTCATCGCCGCGTTGAGGAGAGTGGGCGCGTTTCGCGGGACCACAGGAATCGCGCTTCCCGGCGCACGGGTCCGGGTCGGACCCAAGCCAACGGACTCGGTGCCGAGGGAGAGGTCCCTCCCGTCCGTGTAAGCGAGATCGGGGTGGTGGCAGGTGGCGCAGGCTACGTCCATCGGACCCGAGAGGATCGGATCCCAGAAAAGGAGGCGGCCGAGCTCTTCGGGAGTGATGGCGGGCGCGGAGTCGTCGGGGAAGGCATCCGCGGCGGGAGCCGCGGAGAGGGCCACCGCGAGCAAGGCAATCGCGAGCGGGAGCGTGAGGGAGGGTGACCGTCTCATCGGACCTCCTGAGGGGAGGAGCCCCTGGTGCAAACCGCGAACGTGGACCACCACGACCGCTGGTTTAACCAGCATAGGCCTCACCTAAAAGCTCCGGCAAGGTGCTTTACAGGACCCTAACGTTCCTCACTTCGAAGACCCCCGGGAGAGAGCCCGGGGAATCCCCCGCAATTTCGCAAAGCTCGCCCTGAAAGAACGTGAGGAGCCCCTGGGCATACCAGGAAGCGCGACGGACCCGGCGGCACCGAGTGCAGCTTTCGATCGAAACTGTCGAAGCTCCGGGAGTGGGGGATGGACGCACGAACAGAGATCCCGAGTTCCGCGGCACCGATCGGTGCGTTGACAATCCGGGGACGCGTCGAGCATGAATATCAGGACTGCAGGGGTCATCCGTTATGATGGATCTGCCCTCGGGCTCGGGTCCACCATGTCCCGAAGGTAGAGAGGAGAGATGCGCATGGCTGCGAAGGTTGGGATCGGAAGGACCGTAATCGCCGCGAGCCTCGGACTCGTCGGGGCCGCCGCGTCGGTGCGTGCGCAGGAGCCGGCCCCGGGTCCCGCCCCGGTCGCCTCCATGAGCCGACTCATGGTAGACTTCATCTATCCCGCCTCGGACGCCGTCTTCTACATCGAATCCCGCACTCCCCAGTCGGGCGAAGAGTGGAACGAGCTGGTGGGGTGGACGCTGATGCTCGCGGAGTCGGCGAATCTCCTGATGGCTCCGGGCCGGGCGTACGATCAGGACCAGTGGATGCGGGACGCCGCCCTCATGCGGGCCGCCGGCGCGGCTGCGTACGAAGCGGCGCGGAACCGCGACCTGGCGGCGCTTGTCGCCCTGAGCGATCCACTTTATGAGTCGTGCACAACCTGTCACCAGCACTATCGGCCGGAGTATCGCGGGGTGCGCTGACGGCCGATCCGACGGGGTAGAACGATTGGGGTAAATAGATCGGCGCACACTCGGCGCACACTTGGACACCTCCCCTTCCCCGGGGAGGGGATCGGAGGCTCGCCTCAATCTTGCCCCATGGCTCCTCTCCCCGTAGCGTCGAGGAGGGGTTAGGGTGAGACTGTCACCTCCAGCATTCAGGGACGAGGACATGCGGCAGAAACTTCTGACTCCCTCAGGCCGCGCCGCACGCCGGGTGGCCATGGGGGCCTTGGTGGCGGGCCTGCTCGCCCCGGTGGGGGCGTCGGCTCAGGCGGGGGAGATTCCCCGGAACGCTTCCGGGCGTCCCGACCTGAACGGGCTCTGGCAGGCACTGGGGAACGCCCACTGGGACATCGAGCCCCACGCGGCTCGCGCCGCTCTCCAGATGCGGGAAGGCCCGGTCGTCCCGGTCCCCGCAGCGGAGGTGCTCGCGCTCGGCGCGGTCGGCTCGGTTCCCTGGTATTGGGGAATCGTGGAAGGGGGAGAGATCCCCTATCTCCCCGAAGCGCTGGCCATTCGCGACGAAAACCGCGTGAACTACCTGGATCGCGACCCGGAGATCAGGTGTTACCTGCCGGGGGTGCCCCGGGCGACCTACATGCCCTTTCCGTTCCAAATCTTCCAGAGTGAGAGCAAGTTCTTCATCACTTACGAATATGCGGGTGCGGTGCGGGACGTTTACCTCACGGACCCTGGTCCGCCCGAGGTGGACAGCTGGATGGGACAGTCGGTCGGCAGTTGGGAAGGCGACACTTTCGTGGTACGCGTCTCGGGCTTCAACGGTCAGGCTTGGTTCGACCGGGCCGGGAACCACCACAGCTACCAGATGACGGTGGAAGAGCGGTATACGCTGATGGGCCCGAACCACCTCCAATACGAGGCGAGGATCGAGGACCCGCAGACCTTCTCGAGACCCTGGACGATTCGCCTCCCGCTCTACCGCCATGTGGACCCGAACGCCCGGCTGGGACAATTCAAGTGTGTGGAGTTCGTGGAAGAGTTGATGTATGGACACCTTCGGAGGGTCCCGATCGGATCCGAGGAGCCACGATGAAGGCGCGAACCACGATTCCGTTGCTGGCCCTGTCTATCGCGGCCGCGTGCGTTGCCACTCCCGCGGCGGCGCAGGCGCAGTCTGGAAACTCGAACTGGGTGGCGCCACGGACTCCGGAAGGCCAACCCGACCTTCAGGGAAATTGGACAAACGCCACCGTGACCCCCTTCGAACGGCCCAGCGGCGTGGGTCCCGTCATGAGCGCCGAAGAGGTCGCGGCCATCCGGGAAGCCGCGGAGACGCGGGCCCAGTCGCTGACCCGTCCGAGCGACCCGAATCGGCCCGCGCCCCCGGTCGGCGGCGACGGATCGACAGGCGCCGCCGGCGGCGTGGGCGGATACGACGGGATCTACATCGACCGCGGCGATGCGGTCGCGGTGGTGCGGGGGGAGGCGCGCACTTCGCTTGTGACCTTTCCCGCCGACGGCCGAGTCCCGGCCACGACGGAAGCATCCCGAGCCGAGCGCCTCGAATACGGCCGGTCCTCACGGGCTGGCGGCGCGTACGACCACCCGGAAAACCGGCCGCTCGGAGAGCGATGCATCATGTCCTTCGGGTCGAACGCGGGCCCGCCGATGCTCCCGAACGGGTTCTACAACAACAACTACACCATCGTGCAGACCGCCGACCACGTCGTGATCATGACGGAGATGATCCACGACACGCGCATCATCCGAATCGGGGACGGACCGAGGCTTCCCCCGGATGTGCGGCCCTGGATGGGTGACTCCTGGGGGCGTTGGGAGGGGGATACTCTCGTCGTCGAGACAACGAACCTCCATCCCATGCAGCGCTTCCGGTCGAACTCGTCGGACAATCTCAAGGTCATCGAGCGGTTCACCCGTGAGGATGAGGACACGATCGTCTACCACTTCACGATTGACGACCCCTCGGTTTATGCGGAGCCCTGGGGTGGGGAAGTCCCCCTCGAGTCCATGGGGAACGAACTGATCTACGAGTATGCTTGCCACGAGGGGAACTACGCGCTCTCGAACATTCTGAGCGGCGCACGGTACCAAGAACGGCAGGCGGCGCAAAACCAATCTGAACCGAGGTGAGCACCATGAGATGGGTCTTCGCGAGCATGGCCCTGGTGGCGTTGGCTGCCGGCCTCCTCCTGATCAGTTCGACACCCTCGGCGGCGCACCACGCCTTCGGGGCCGAGTTCGATCCCGATGCGCCGATCCGGCTCGAAGGGCCGGTGGTCCGGCTCGAGTGGGTGAATCCCCATTCCTGGATTCACCTCGAGGTGACCACCGAGGACGGAACGAAGGAAGTCTGGATGGTCGAGGGCGGGACGCCGAACGTCCTCCAGCGGCGCGGGCTCCGGAGGGACTGCCTCCCGATCGGGACAGTCCTCATCGTGGACGGCTACCAGGCGCGCGACCACTCCCTCCGCCGGGCCAACGCGCGCGACGTGACCTTCACGGACGGTCGGACCTTCTTCGTCGGATCACTCGGCACCGGTGCCCCGTACGAGGGGGCTCAGCCGGCGGCGAGCAGCGGAGCCTGCTGATCGCGGGAGGGTGTGACGAGGTCGGGCGGGCCGCGATTCTCGCGTCGTCGCCGAGTTGGAGCTAGCGTGCGCTCAGGGTTCGTTTTTGCCGCCGGCCGCTCTCAACGGGACGGCCGACGTGGACACCCGCTCTTCGGGGGAAGGACGATGGCGTGAAGCTCGGCCAACTTCTCGTCCGGAAAGGCAAGCTGGACTCAGAGGCGCTTCGCGCCGTCCTAGCAAAGTCGGAGAGCGAGAAGTGCTGGCTGGGTGAAACGTTGGTCCGAATGGGCCTGGTCTCGAAGCGGGACATCCTCGACGCCCTCCAGACCCAACCTGAGTTCGTCTACGATCTCACCACCCTTCTGCAGGTGGACCCCGAGGTCGCCCGTGTTCTTCCCCAGCGAGTCGCCGAGCGGATTCCGGCCCTCGTCGTCGCCCGAGTGGGGGAGGAGCTCACCGTGGCGATGGACGATCCCCTCGACTTCGGGGCCACGGGCCGACTCCAGGCCCTCACCGGCGCTCGGATCGTCCCGGTGCTCGCCGACCGAGCCGATCTTTTCACCGCTATTCGCTTCCACCATTCCCACGAGTCCGCTTCGACCGCTGTAGTGCCCTCGGAACGGGAAATGCCCACGCTCCTTTCGCCTGGGCGCTCCCGGACGGCGGATTCGATGGCGGAAAAGGGTGAACTGGGCGCCCTCGTGCTCTCCCCGGATGAGGAGGCGCTCCTCCCGGCCGAGCTCCTTGCGGGCGTCTCTGGCGAGTCCGGTGAAGGACTCCCCAGCGCGGTTCATCTCCAGAATCTGATTCTCCACGAAGCACTGCGGGAGCGTGCCTCCGACATCCATATCGAGCCCCAGGCGGACCACCTCGTGATTCGCAACCGGGTGGATGGGCGCTTGGTCGAAAGCCAGGTGATGCCCAAGTGGATGCACGCCGGGCTCGTGTCCCGGTTCAAGGTCCTGGCTGAAATGGACGTGAGCGAACGCCGTCTCCCCCAGGACGGACGATGCCGGGTGAACGTGGACGGGAGAGAGATCGACTTGAGGGTTTCGACGCTCCCGACGCTCGCGGGAGAAAAGATGGTCCTTCGCATCCTCGACAGGCACACGCAGCTGATGGAGCTCGAGGAGTTGGCGCTCGAGCCTCGTCAGTTGGAGCTCGTGAAGGGACTCCTGACGCATCCCCAGGGGATGATTTTGGTCGTCGGTCCGACCGGCTCGGGGAAGACGACGACTCTCTACTCACTTCTCCAGCGGATCGACACCGACAGCCTGAATGTCGTGACAATCGAGGACCCCATCGAATACCAGCTCCCGGGAATCACGCAGGTCCCCATCCGGGACAAAATCGAGCTCACCTTCGCTAAGGTCCTCCGTTCCGTCCTCCGCCAGGACCCGGACGTGATCCTCGTCGGGGAGATCCGTGACGAGGAGACGGCGGAGATCGCAGCCCGCGCGTCGGTCACGGGCCACCTCCTTTTTTCGACGCTCCACACGAACAGTGCGGTCAGCACCGTGGTGCGGCTCCTCGATCTCGGCGTGACCCCGTTCATGTTGAGCTCCTCGCTCTTGGCGATCATCTCCCAGCGGCTGGTTCGGCGGCTCTGCCATCACTGCGCGGCGCTTGCCCGTCCCGATCCGGCCGTCCTTCGTTCCCTCCATCTCCCCGTGGATGGACAGCGTTACCTGGCCCCGAGTGGTTGTGCCGAGTGCCAGGGGCGGGGATACCACGGGCGCGTTCCGATCTTCGAGATCCTGAGTGTGACGGATCGTTTCCGCGAAGGGGTCGTGCGAGGAGCGAGCCAGGGTGAGCTCACGCGGCTCGCGGAAGAGGGGGGAATGCAGACGCTCTGGGAAGCGGGGATGGCGAAGGTTCGCCAAGGCCTCACGAGCCTCGACGAGATCGCGCGAGCGGTCCGGGAGACGGGTGCGCCGGAGGTGTCCCGGGACGCCAGGTCCGCTGATGCGGAGAGTTCCCGGATTGCATCGCCGGCTACCCCGGCGCTCGGCGCCGGGCCAGCGCCCGGAATCGTTCCCCCCAACGGCGTGGCCGAGACCGGATGAACGCGCCATCGGACCTGTACGCCGTCCTCGGCGTGGATCCCGGAGCCGACGCCGAGCAGATTCGGGAAGCGTATCGCCAGCGGGCCCGCGCCTGCCACCCGGATCGGGTCGCCGGAATGGACGCGGAGTTGAGGCATCTGGCCGAGAACAAGATGGTGGAGTTGAACCAGGCCTATGCGATCCTCCGTGCGCCGGCGCTCCGGGCCAAATACGATGCCGAACGGACGAGTGTTCTAGCCGGCTCCGCTCCGTCCGTCCAGAACGGAGCGCCTCCGAGAAGTGGCCGAGACCGGACCTCGAAGACACCTCGCGGACGGATGGAGGATGCGGCGCTCGTGACACGCGCGGCCGTGGAGCAGCTCCGCGGGCGTGTTCGGAACGCGGCACCCGACTACCGCTGGTCGGAGTTCCAGGCCGCGGGGACCTCGATCGCCCTGGAGGCCACGCGGGGCCGCCGCCGCCGCCGGCTTCTCGTCGTTGTGGCGGACCGTTTGGACGAGGGTGCTCTGCGCGGAATCCTGACCCGGTTCGAGACCCTCGCCCGCACCCTCGAAGCGAACTGGTGGCGCGACGACCGCGTCCTGGGAATCGCAGGTGCTCTCCGCTTCACCGACCCGGAAAAGCTCCTTCGCACGGTCGAGGCCTTCAACGCCGAACAGGCGAGCGCCAAACGGCCCCTTTCCGCGGTCATGGTGGACCTCCTGAGCTGGAGAACGGCGCCAGGGAGCCCGGAGTTGGACGATCACCTGCGGTTCGAGGGGCCCTAAGCGAGCAATGGCGTCCCCCGAGGTGGTACCCGACCGCACCCGCCAGACCCTCCTCGACGGTGCGATTCGGGAGCTCGGTTTCGCCGTGCAGGCGATGGAACTGTATCCGGCGGGATCCCCGGTGGTGACGGAGGCGATCCAACGCGCGCACGCGGGCCTCTTTCCGCTCCTCCGGCACGGACCGGTCCAACTCGACGTCCTCCCTTCTAGTTTTCGAGCGGACGGCCGGGAGATTGGAGAGGGGAACGCCGTCGTCGGGAGACTCGCGGGGAAGCTCCATCACCGGCGCGTGGCCCGACTCGACCTGGATGCCCTCCTCGTTCCCGAAACCCTCTCGGGGCTCGCCGAGGCCCTCGGGCAGGACCGCGCGGAGTTGGAGGCGCGGGGAGGGTTGGATCACTACCTCCAGTCCCGCCACCTCCCAGGGCTCTCCGCGACCCTCCTGCAGTTGGAACAAGCCTTCCAGGAGGATGGGCGCGCCGTCGAGGGGGATCAGGCGTGGGACACCCTGCTTCTGGGCTTTCAGGTGGCACAGGAGCGACCTGACATCAGCTGGCAGACTCTCGCGGCCAGTCCCGAGAAATTCAGGGCGCTCCTCGAGTGGCTGGTCAAGGGAGCCGACATGCCGGAGGAGCTGTCGGCGCACTCACGGGTGGACCTCCTGCGGCTCGCGTGCCAGAACGCGGGCCAGGCGGCGATCGGGATGGGCGCTGCCCAATTGGAGTTGATCCTCCGCGAGATCCGCGACGTGTACGCGGGCATCCACCCTGAGGTGTGGATGGAGCTTCTCGCGGAGCCGATGACCCTCGAGGAGGGGATGGGGGGCTTCACGGAAGGGGATGGCGACGCGGGGAGTCGGGTGCCCTCACCGGGTACGGAGGGTCGGGAAGAGCGGGCGGGGCCGGTGGACCTCACCAAGGCGATCGCACGCGGCCTGGAGCGCAGTCAGTTGGAGGAGCTCATCGTCTATTCCGTCGAGAACCGGGGCCGCGCATCGTCTCGAGTCATGCAACTCTTCTCGCGGATCCTGGAGGGGCGGGAGGACCGCAAGGAGATCGCTGAGGCGGCCATGGCCGCCCTGGCCGGAAAAAAAGGCGGGCCCGACGACTCCGCCGGCCTCCTGCAACACTGGCCGGACCTCCAGGACGTCCTGCTCGGGGAGGATCCCGGACCCTTCGTGAGCCGGCGGTACCAGGCCACCCTCGAGCTGCTCGATACGGAAGGCGCTGGGTCCGAAGAGTTTTGGCCGATGGAGCGGATTCGGCCGCGCATGAGGGAGATGGATCCCACCTTCCTCCTGCGCCGGAAGAGCGAGATCTTCCTCTCTCTCCTCGAGCGGGAATCCGAAGTCGAGGAATACCTGCTCCTCGCCAACGAGCTGGAGAAGGCGCTTCCGGAGTTCGTCGTGCATCAGGAGTACGACCTGGTGGAGCGACTGATCGCCACGTTCGCTCGGCACCGGAAGGTCGAGGATGGTAGGCCGGTCCGGCAGCGCGACGTAGCCGAGCAGGTGCTCGACCGCTTCTGCAATCGCCACACCCTTCTCCAGCTGGTGCGAAGCTTCCTCGGAAAACCCGCGCGAACGGTAGAGGCCGGCGCTCGCATCTTTCCGCACCTCGGGTCACTCGCGATTCCACCGCTCTTCACCGCGCTCTCGCAAGAGAAGTCGAGGCCGGGGCGGCTCCTCCTGCTCCAGATCCTTTCCCGCATGGGCCCGGGAGTGGGTCCCGCGATCGAGGCACACCTGTATGACGAGCGATGGTACGTGGTCCGGAATCTCGTCTCGATCGTGCGCGAGATCGGAGATCCCCAATTCGTTGAGCACCTTCGAATCACGATCCGCCACCCCGACGCGCGGGTGCGGCGAGAGAGTGCGCAGGCACTGGCGAACATCGGAGGAGCGGCCGCCGGTGAGCTTCTCATCGCCGCGGTGGACGACGAGGATCGCGAGACCCAGGTGGCTTCGATCCAAGGGGTAGGAAAGAGTGGGCTTATTCGGGGAGTGCCTCGCCTCAGGCCGATCCTTCGTCTTTCTAACCGCCGGGGGAATAACAGCGACCTCATCGAGGCCGCCGCCGTCGCGCTGGGAAGGCTTGGGGACACGGAGTCGGTTGGGAGGCTCCAGGAACTTTCCCGTACTCCCTGGCTTTATGCTGAGCGGCGCCGCTCCGTCGCGCTCGCGGCCCGGTGGGCCCTCCAGTCGCTCGGAGTTCGGCCGCGGCGGGGAGTGGCGAGAACGCTCGCGCGGTGGCTCCCCTGGTCGAGATCGGAGGAAAAGGATCGCCCCGGAGTGCGGGACACGCCGGACTCGTCGGGCAGAGCGGAGCCTGGTACCGAAGCGGGGGCAGGACTTTGAGCGCGAAGAGCCTCCGCGAGGAGTTCGCTGAGGTGTCCGCGCTTCTCCTTTCCGCGGCCCGAACCCAGGCCCTCTATCCGCCGGGCCACCATCGGGCGCAGGAGGCGATCCGCGACTGCTACGTTCGGCTGCGCACTCTCCTCCAGGACCAACGGCGTTTCCGCATCGCCCTGGTGGATGAAGAGTTCATCGTGGGAAGCGTACAAGTCCCCGTCCGGAGCCCCGCCCTCCAGGGCTTCGCGGAGAGCCTTCGCCGAGCCGGAATCGGTCGGGTGGCGTTCCACGAGGGGCTCCTCCAGTGGGAACTCGAGCAATTCCTCCGCATCCTCGCCACCGAGAGCGCCGCGCTCGAGGAGGAAGGCGGGGTCCAGGCGATTCTCGATCGCGAAGGGGTGCAACACCTGAAGGCGGGACCGCTTTCCGTTCAGGAAACGAGCGAGGCCGAGGGGGACAGTCTCGTCCGCGCGTGGGAGATCTACAGCTCGGGGATCAAGACGGTCAAGAAAATTCGGCACGCGGCGCGCGCGCGCGGGAGGCTCGAGCACCTCGATGAGGCGAAGGACCTCGCGCACCGGCTGGTGGGCGTGGCGGCGGAGGAGGCGCATCCTCTCCTCACCCTCCACGCGCTCAAGGTGCATGATGCCTATTCCTTCACGCACTCCGTGAACGTGGCACTCCTGACCCTTGTGTTGGCCAAGGCTCTCGAGTTCGACGCGCGCGCTCTCCACGAGATCACGCTCGCGGCCCTCCTGCATGACATCGGAAAGGAGCGGGTGCCGCTGGAAATTCTGAACAAGCCCGGAAAGCTGACCGCCGAGGAGCGGGAGGTCATGGAACGCCATGGGCCCGACGGCACGAAGATGCTGGCGAGCGCGGCGGGTGTCGGCGACCTCGCGCCGATCGTTGCATACGAGCACCAGCTCGCCTACGAAGCGGACCATCCCGACTCGGGGAAGTGGCCACTCCATGTAGCATCGCAGATGATCTGCATCGCCGATGTCTACGACGCCCTTCGATCGGTGCGGCCGTACCGCGGGGAGCTTCCTCCGGACGTCGCCATGCAGATCATGCACGACGAAGTGGCGGCGAAGTTCGACGCCGATCTCTTCGAGGGCTTCGCCCGACTCGTCGGCTTTTACCCCCCGGGGACCTGTATCCGCCTCACAAGCGGGGCGGTGGGCGTGGTTCGTCGTTCGAATCCGCACGATCCTCGCCGTCCGCGCATCCTCGTGGTTCTAGGCCCCGATGGGGCGAGCCTGTCTGAGCCGGACGAGTTGGACCTTTCGCGCCAAAATGGGAGCCGGGAAATATTCGGCGACGCGCAGGAGGTGGTGGACGGGGAGTCGGTCGGGATCGACCCCTTCGACTACCTCTAGGAAAATCCGATCCAGCGTCCCGCGGCGGCCACGGTGAACCAGAGCACGATGGACACGGCTCCCGCGAGGCGGGTCCGAAGGGAGGTCTCGATCCGGTCCCTTCGGACGAGCGTCTCCCGTGTCCCGAAGGTGAAGACGATCGCCAAGGGAAGCGTCGTCATCTTCACCCAGAAGGAGTCGTTGATGAAGTAACGGGCGGCCGCGTTCGCGGAAAACATCAGATAGCCCGTGATGATCATGAGAAGGAGTCCGGTCACCAGCCATGGGCGCGCATGCCGGATCACATTCGGAATCGGTTGGTGTTTGATTCCGGCTCCGAGGAGGCGGAGATCCACGATCAGGATCGCCCCGGCCAGGACGCAGAGGCTCAGAAGATGGACCGCCTGCACGAAAGGAAAGGCCCAGACGGACGTCCGAAGAAAGCCGGCCGCGCCCGTCGCTTCAGACCACTGGAAAAAGGGGAATAGGGCGTCCCTCACCTGTTATTCCCCCTCCACGACACACCCCGCCGCCCAATTCACGAAGTCGGAATGAGGCTGGAGATCGCAGTCGAACCAGTTGTATGCGGTGAAGCGACCTGCCACGACCACGATGATCCAGGTGAAGATCGAGACCGCTGCCGCCACGCGCGCGGCGCGCGGGGGCCTGGGGTCTTCGTCCCACTCCGACACCTTCCGGTGGATCTGCGAGTGGAAGAGCCAGACGTTCACCCCCGCCAGGACGAGTGCGACCATCTTCATCCGAAAAAAGAAGTTCTGGTAATATCCGGCCGGATTTGAATAAAAGAGAGGGATTCCAGTGGTCACCATGAGGGCAAAACCAATTCGCGACCAGGGCAGGAGATTCCGGGTGAAATGGGAGGCCGGAATTCCCTTGAAGGCCAGGCCCAGAAGGCGCAAGTCCATCATGAGGACCGTTCCCACGAAGAGCCCGAGAAAGAGGACGTGCGCGGACTCGAGGAACGACCACACGTAGAGCGACTCGATGAGCGCAACGCTCCAACCCGTGTTCCCGAGCCACTGAAAGAATTCGAGCATTCAGGAGCTCAGGGCGTGGCGACCGTGCCGGGCCGAAGGGTTTCCACGGCGTACGTCGCGTGGCAAACCGTGCAGGCGTTGTAGATTTCGCCCCCGACCTCGAAGACGGCGGCTTCGTCTCTCGCCGCTGCGGCCGCGATCGCGCGTTGGGCCACTTCGGTGAGCGCCCGCGACATTCCCATCCAGTCCCCGTCATCCACCGCACGTCCCTCCATCATGAGGAGGTTCCCGGATTCCGCGATGACGTACGCCGCGTTCCGGACCGCGTCCCACTCCTCGAGCGTCTGGGGCCGGATCTCCAGCGTGCCGGCGGCGTCCACAATCCACCCTACGGCGTCCCAATAAACGTCCGCCGCGGGGTCGAGGATCGCGCTCATGATCGTGGGGACGTCCGCCACGGGCGTGAAAGGGGCGTCCGAGGCCGACCCGGAGCCTCCATCTTCGGGCGCGCACCCCGCCGCAAGCGCGAGGAGCGCCGCGCAGGTCGTCGAACGAACGCGATCGATGGTCATGGGGCCCGAGTCCTCTCCGAGGAGCGCCGGATGCCTTCGTCTTCCCCCCGCCGCGGCCGGAGTTCCGGGGTGGGAGGGGACAACGAAGGAGGAGTATGACCCGGCGCCTCATTCCTGTCCAGGGCATGGGGCGTGGGCGCCGGGAGGGTTGAACCCACGCATTGACACCGCCTCGGAGCGCGCACAGGTTGGCCTCTCAATCCGCGTCTGCACCACTCGATTTCTTCCGGCCTTCCATTCGCCCAGCATGACTTCGCCTGCCGAACCCTCTCCCGCGACCCTCGAGGAGCTCCGGCGGGTCCCGGTCATGGAAGGAATCCCCGATGAGGTCCTCGAGTGGTTTCTGGCTCGGTCGGACGTCGTCGAGTATGCGGACGGCGCGGTCACCATGCGGACCGGCGATCCGATCGACCATCTCTTGTTCATCCTGGCGGGTTCCGGCGACTTCCACATGGATGTGAAGGGAAGGCTGGTCCACTGGTTCACCTTCAGTCAGGATCCGCCCACCTTTGGCGTCGGGGGGGTCATCCCCTATTCCAGGCTCGTGAACTCGCCCGGCTGGATGTACGCGCGGGGCCTGCTTCGCGTCGTCCGGCTTCACAAGGTGCATTTTCGCGAGTTGGAGCAGGTGAGCCCCGAGCTCGTGCAGCGCCTGATCGCGACGATGACGGAGCGGGCGCGCTACTTCGCGACCCGAAAGATCCAGGAAGAGAAGATCAGCGCGCTCGGAAAGCTCGCCGCCGGACTCGCTCATGAGCTGAACAATCCCGCCGCGGCGATCCAGCGCACGGTCACGGAGTTGTCCAACAGACTCGAACGGAATTACGAGCTGACGGCTCGGCTCATCGAAAGCGGCATGGCGGCCGACGATGTGCGCAGGGTCAACGAGCTGGTGGCGCGCGCGGCGGAGCAGGCGGGGGGGCTCCAGAGCGGACTCACGGCACGGATGGATCTCGAAGATGCGCTGAAGGAACGCCTTGCTTCGCGCGGTGTGGCCGACCCGGAAGCCCTTGCCGAGACGCTGGTCGAGACTGGAGTGAACGAGGAAGGGCTGGAAGAGATCTATCGGGCCGTCGAACCCGAGCGGTTTCCCGCGCTGATGCGATGGCTCTGTAACATCCTCCTTTCTTCCCGAGTGATTCATGAGGTGGGGGAGGCGTCCACCCGCATTTCAGCGCTCGTCAACGCGATCAAGTCCCATGTCTACATGGACCGGTCGCACACGAGACAGCCGGTGACCGTCCACCGGGGACTGGACGATACGCTCACGATCCTGAACCACAAGCTCCGGAGGAAAAACATTCAAGTCGAACGAAACTTCGAGCCGTCGCTCCCCGATCTGCTGGGCTACGGGGGCGAGCTGAACCAGGTCTGGACGAATCTCATTGACAACGCGATCGACGCGATGGGCCAGGAAGGCCGGCTCCGCGTCACGACATGCCGGGAGGGCGGGGCCGTTCGCGTGACGATCGCCGACGATGGGAAGGGGATTCCCTCCGAGCACCTGAGCCAGATTTTCGATCCCTTCTTCACGACGAAGCAACAGGGTGAGGGAACCGGGATCGGTCTCGACATCGTGCGGCAGGTCGTGGATCACCATCACGGTGAGATTCGGGTCAATTCCGTCCCCGGAAAGACTGAGTTCCACGTGATTCTTCCCCTGAGCCCTCCCCCGACACCCGACTTCCACCCGGACGAGGAGGAAACGGTTTGAACCACCCCTTCATCGTCCTCGTGGACGACGATCGCCAGGTGATCCGGGCTATTCTGCGAGATGTGCGGAGCCGGTATCGCGACGATTACCGCGTCGTCGGGACGGAGTCCGCGAAAGAGGCCCTCGAGCTTCTCCAGGAGCTGAAGCTGAAGGGCGAGTCGGTGGCCCTCGTCATTTCGGATCAGCGCATGCCGGAAATGGAGGGAGTCGCTCTTCTTCAGAAAGTGCGCTCGCTGCATCCGGAGGCGGGACGGGTCCTCCTCACGGCTTATTCGGACATCGAGGCCGCGATCCGGGCGATCAACGACGTCAAGCTCGACTACTACCTCCAAAAGCCCTGGCACCCCCCGGAAGAGAAGCTCTATCCCATCGTCGACGAGCTTCTGGCGGATTGGAGCTCGGAGTACCATCCGGAGGAGGAAGGGATTCGCGTCGTCGGGTACCAGTGGTCGCCGAAAAGCCATCATATCAAGGAGTTCTTCACGGGAAACCTGGTTCCGTACACCTGGACCGATGTCGAGCTCGAGGAAGAAAAGGCGGAGGGCCTGCTCCAGGGGGCGGGGGTCTCACGGGAAGATCTTCCGCTGGTCGTCTTTCCCGATGGCACGACAGCTACCGACCCGACGCTCGTGGATCTCGCGTCGAGGATCGGACTACAGATGAAGGCGACGGGGGAGGTTTACGACGTCGCGATCATCGGCGCGGGACCGTCCGGGCTGGCCGCTGCCGTGTACGGCGCGAGCGAGGGGCTCCGGACGCTTCTGGTCGAGCAGCAGGCTCCCGGCGGCCAGGCGGGGACGAGCACCCGCATCGAAAACTATCTCGGCTTTCCGAAAGGGCTTTCCGGAGCCGAGTTGACGCGGAGAGCACTGGCGCAAGCCACCCGTTTCGGGACGGAGATCCTCACGACCCAAGGGGCCCGCGGCGTCGCCATCAAGGATCGCTACAAGGCCATCTGCCTCTCGGACGGCACGGAGATCCACAGCCGCGCGCTTGTGATCACGACGGGGGTCGCCTACCGAACGCTGGCGGTGGAGGGAATCGACCGCTTCACGGGCGCCGGCGTGTACTACGGGGCCGCCGCCGTCGAAGCCCGCGCCTGCAAGGGGGAGGTGGTGTTTGTCGTCGGGGGCGGAAACTCGGCCGGCCAGGCGGCCATGGCACTGAGCGCCTTCGCACACGAAGTGAACATCCTGACCCGCGGTGAAAGCCTCGCGCGCACCGCGTCGTCGTACCTCATAGACCAGATCGCGGAGGCGGAGAACATCCGGGTGCGCCCCTTCACGGAGGTCGCGGGAGCCGCCGGAGACAGAACGCTCGAAAAACTCACCCTCCGCAACACTACGACCGGCGCAGAGGAGGTCGTGGATGCCCGCGCCCTCTTCATCTACATCGGCGCCCGTCCAACGACCGATTGGCTCGGGGACTCGGTTCTGCTGGACGACAAGGGATTCGTCCTGACCGGGCGAGAGCTGATGAACGCAAAACCCTTCCGCTCGCGCTGGAAGCTGGACCGCGATCCCTCACTCCAGGAGACGAGTGCTCCCGGAGTCTTCGCGGCGGGAGATGTGCGCTCGGGGTCCATGGCGCGGATTGCCTCGGCGGTCGGCGAGGGTGCGATGGCCATCAAGCAGGTGCACGACTACCTGGCGAGGACCTGAGAGGCGCGCGCCGGACTCGCCGCGCACAGGGCCCCCCGCTGTCCACCGGTCTCCCGGCGTCGCGCTCAGTCCAGCGCGAGACCGACGATCCCCGCCTCGTTCCCGGCGCCCACCGCCACCGCGATGTACTGCCGCCCGCCAACCTCGTAAGTCATCGGCGTCCCGTTCGGGGTTCCGGGGAGCGCGATCTCGTGCAGCTGTCGGCCGGTCGCCTTGTCGAGGACGAGGAGGGCGGGTCCGCCCTCTCCGCCGTTCCGAGCGCCCTGGTGTCCGATGAATAGGAGGGTCTCCGTGACGAGCGGCCCCGTCATCGAGCCGCCCCCCTGAGGACCCGGGTCGGGAAGGCCCATCCCGATGACGCGCTGGCGCGCCCCGTCCCCGAGCGGGATCTGCCAGACCTGCTCACCGGTGTCCAGGTCGATGGCGGTGAGCCGGACGTGCGGCCCCTTCACGAGGGGGAGTCCCTGGGGCCCTCCGATGGCGGTCGTCCCGCCGCGCACGTACCGGAAGTCGGAGCGCTCGGGGTTCGCTTCGACAAGCTGTACGACGATGGGGCCGGTCCGCGAGGGGACGTAGAGGATCCCCGTCGAAGGATCGAGTCCCGCCCCGGGCCAATTCGCGCCGCCGAACCACCCGGGAAAGTTGATCGTTCCCCGCTCCGAGGGCGGCGTAAAAAGCGGCCCATAGTCGAAGGGGGCCACGATCCGCCCGGCCTCGGCACGGAGCTCCGGGGTGAAGTCAATCAGGTCGTCCAGGGTAAGGCCCTGCCGCTCGAAGGGGGCCGGGCGGGTGGGAAAAGGCTGCGTGGGGGAGAGTTCCTCGCCGGGGACGGTGGACGGAGGAACCGGGCGCTCTTCGATGGGCCAGACCGGCTCTCCCGTCGCTCGGTCGAAAACGAAGACGAACCCGTGTTTCGTGATCTGCGCGACCGCGCGCACGGGGCGTCCGTCCACCGTCAGGTCCGCGAGGGTCGGCGCGGCGGGGAGGTCGTAATCCCAGACGCCGTGGTGCACGACCTGGAAGTGCCAGATCCTCTCTCCCGTCTCGGCGTCCAGGGCGACCAGGCTCTCTGCGAAGAGGGTGTCGCCCGGGCGGTGCCCACCGTACCAGTCGTTGGTCGGGGTGCCGACCGGGAGGTACACGATTCCGAGCTCCTCGTCCGCGCTCATGACCGTCCAGACGTTCGTGTTGCCCGTGTATTCCCACGAACCCTCTTCCCAGGTCTCGTTTCCGAACTCCCCAGCCTGCGGGATGGTGTGGAAGGTCCAGCGCACCTCCCCCGTCCGCGCGTCGAAGGCGCGCACGTCACCGGGGGGCGCCTCCATCCGCTGGGGTCCGTCCGAGATAGAGGAGCCGACCACGACCAAGTCGCGAATCACGAGCGGGGGTGACATGACCGTGTAGGCGTTCCGGGGGACCGGGCGGCGGAGTCCCTGGGTCAGGTCGATCCGCCCAGCGTCGCCGAAGTCCGCCACCGGCTCTCCGGTCGAAGCGTCGAGCGACCAGAGGTGGGCGTCCCCCGTCGCGACAAAGACCCGGCGCTCGTTCCCCTCCGACCAGACCGCGACCCCCCGCGTGTTGTAGCCGAGGTTCGTCGGGCGTCCCGCCTCGTAGCTCATCGGGTCGAAGGTCCAGAGCTCTTCACCGGTCGCGGCGTCTATGGCGGAGACGAGGCTGAGGGAGGTCCGGACGTAGAGGACGCCGTCCACCATGAGGGGGGTGGCTTTGAAGGCCCCGGCGGAGAGCGAGGCGTTCGCCGAGGCGAGCGCGTCATCAGGGGAAGACCAGACCCAGGCGACGGACACGTCTCGGACGTTGTCCGCGTGGATCTCCGCGAGGGGGGCGAACTGGGTGCTCCCCGCGTCCCCGCCGTAAGCCGGCCAGGTGCCCGCCGGCGCTCCCTGCTGCGCCCCGGTTCCTTCGAGTGCGGAAAAAAGCCCGACTGCCAGGAGAAGGAGGCACGTCGTTCGACGCGCCTTTGGGGCGCAGAGGGATGCTGGGAGTCGGTTGGATCTGAGACGGGACATATGCTCCCCTACGCTAGGGTGCGGCCGCGGCCCGAGCAAGCGTACCGGGGGCGACGAAGAAGCCGCGCTGATCGAGAAAACAGGGACGCCGTATCCTGCAATGGGTCGGATATCCGGCGCGGGGCGCTGGAAAATCTCGGCCTCGTCGCACGCTCCGTTCCCCGGAGGAGGAATATGCGTCCCAGGAGCCCGATTGCGCTTGCGGTCGCGCTGGTCTTGCTCGTGAGTGCGCTCTGGCTCGGGCAGGGTGTGCTCCAGCGCCGGACCAACGTGCAGGCCGCGCAGGCGCCCCGCTTCACGGTGGACCCATTCTGGCCGAAGCCGCTTCCGAACAACTGGCGGCTCGGCTCGGCGATCGGCGTCTGGGTGGACGACCAGGACCCACCCCGGCAGTTCCGGAATCCGGTCCACTGCGCCGACCGCGCGCGCGACGGGCTCGTTTACGTCTGCGACCGGCAGGCCAATCGGATCCAGGTGTTCGAGGCAGACGGCACCTTCGTCCAGGAAGCCTTTTTCGCCCCTCGATCGCTCCGCTCCGGCTCCACCTGGGACATCGCCTTCTCCCAGGACCCCGCGCAGCGGTACCTCTATCTCGTGGACGGCGTGAACGAAAAAGTGCGGGTCGTGCTCCGTGAGACACTCGAGGAGCTGACGAACTTCGGTGCGGGGGGCCGGCAGCCGGGGCAGTTCTTCGGCGTGCACAGCATCGCGACCGACTCGCAGGGCACCATCTACACCACCGAGACCTACGAGGGAAAGCGCATCCAGCGATTCGTGAATATGGGGGAAGGACCGGTCACGGTTCGGGACCAGGGCGTCCCCTGGCCGGAGCCATGACCGGCGAGGGGAGACTGGAGTCCCTCCCTAAGCCAGTGCAACCTTGTTCATGAACCTTTTTCTCGCCCTCCCACGTAAGAAAGCGCAGAGGGGTTCGGTTCCACCTCGGCGCGAGGACAACCTTGAGAGTCGAGTTCACCGTCGAAGAGCGCATCCGCCGGCTTCTCGGCCAGGCCCGCGAGGCCGAGGCTCGAGGGGAGGCCGCGCTCGCCCGCGTCTTCAGCGAGATGGCGCGCGACCTCCGTCCCGCACCGGCCCCGCGGCTCTCGCGGTAAGGGCCCGTTGCCGGGACCCTGGTCCCGAGGCCAGATTTCGGCGCTGATCCCCGTGGGTCGGCGCCTTTTTTCTTCCGCCCGCCTCCCTCACTCGCGCACCGCCTCCGTATGACCTTTCACGATCGTCCCCGGCTCCCACGCGGATTCCGCAGCGCGGGCCGCCACTGCGGGATCAAGGAAAAGGCAGGGGAGCTCGACCTCTCTCTCTTCGTGTCCGAAGTCCCGGCGCGCGCCGCCGCCCTCTTCACGCGAAATCATTTTCCGGGGGCCCCCGTGGTCGTCGGGCGGGAGAGGTTGCGCGGCGGATGGTTGCAGGCCGTCGTCGTCAACTCGCGGGTGAGCAACGTCGCGACTGGTGCGGCCGGGATCGCCGACGCGCGGGAAATGGGGCGCCTCGCCGCAGAAGAGCTCGGGATCCCCGAGAAACTCGTCCTGATGAGCTCCACCGGAGTGATTGGCCGGCGGCTTCCCCTCGAGAAGATCGCGCGTGGCCTGACGGGGATGTCGGGGGAGCTCGGCGACGATCCGTTCCCGGGTGCCCGCGGGATCATGACGACGGACAGCGCCCCCAAGGTTCTTTCGCTGGCCGTGGGCGACGCGACGCTGACCGCGGTAGGGAAGGGGGCGGGGATGATCTCCCCGAACCTCGCGACGATGCTCGTTTTCCTCTTCACGGATGCAGACCTCTCCGGGCTGGATCTTCACGCGCTTCTGATGAGCGCCGCGGACGACACCTTTCACTGCCTTTCGGTGGACACGGACACGAGCACATCCGACACGGTCGCACTCCTGGCCAACGGAGTGGCGGGAGGGGTGCCGGAAAGCGAGTTCGTTCGGGCGCTTTTCCACATCTCCCTCCGCATGGCGGAACTGGTTGCGCGTGACGGGGAGGGGGCAACCAAGCTCCTCAGAGTGAGGGTGGACGGGGCGGCTACGGACGCGGAAGCGAGGCGGGTGGCGAAGTCCGTCGTGGATTCTCCGCTCGTCAAAACCATGGCCTACGGCGCGGACCCGAACGTCGGCCGAATTCTTATGGCGGTCGGCAAGTGTGTCGATTGCACGATTCTTCCGGAGCGGACGCAGGCGAGCATCCAGGGCGTTCAGGTCATCCGCAATGGTGTAAGCGCCCCATTTGACGACACCGAGGTACGATCCTTGCTCCAAAGTGACCCCGTGGAGATTGCCATCTCACTCGGGGTAGGGGAGGGGGCGGGGATCGGGCTGGGATGCGATCTTACGGAGGGATACATCGAGGAGAACGCGGCCTATGCCTCGTCCTGAGCGATGAAGCTGGATCCGGCCCGGGTGATGCCGGGAAAGGGAAAGGTATGCGAAGCCTTCTGATGGTGTTGGCGGTATCGGCCCTCACGGGCCCGGGCATCCCGGTCGTGGCGCAAGAGATGCCGGCGGACCGGCAAGCCTCTCTGGACACATACATCCGTGTCCTTTCTACGCACTTTCGCCTTCCCCAGACGGAAGTGCGGATCCTGACCGAGGGACGGGTCCCAGCGGACGAACTGCCCGTGGCGCTCCGTCTGGCCCGGTTTTCGGGGATCCCTCCGGTTTCTCTCCTCGCCCAGCGACGATCGGGCGACAGCTGGCTCGTGATCGCGCGCCGCTACAACCTGGGAGCGGCTTCCTTCCACGTGGCGATCCCGGACGGGCAGGTGGACCCCTCGGTGGCAAGGGTGCATGGCCTTTTCCGCGACTCGCCCCCTTCCCAGTGGGACGCGATCAACCTGACCGACGCCGAGTTCATCGCGTTGGCCAATCTCCTCGTCCTGAGCTCCGAGACCGGTGTATCGCACGGACAGATCTTGGAGGCGCGGGCGGCCGCCGGCTCCTTCGTCGGCGCGCTCTCCAGGGTGTCGGTCCCGCGCTGAAGCGCGGAGGGATGTGATGACCGGACCGGACCTGAATAGGCACCGGATCCTCATCGTAGACGACGAGCCGATGAACGTCCGCGTGCTCACTCGGATGCTCGCGAGCGCGGGGTACACGGAAGTCGCCACGACCTCGGATCCCCGAGAGGTATTGACGCTTTTCCGTAGCTTCGATCCGGACCTCCTCCTCCTCGACCTCCGAATGCCGTACCTCGACGGCTTCCAGATCCTGGAGCTCCTGACCAATGAAATCCCGGCGGGTGAATACTTCCCGGTGCTCGTCCTCACGGGGGACCTCGCCACCGACGTGCGTGAGCGAGCCCTTCTCACGGGGGCGCGCGACTTTCTCACAAAGCCCTTCGACCTGACCGAGGTCCTTCTCCGGATTCGAAACCTCCTCGAGACGCGGGCCCTTCACCTCGCCCTGAAGGAGCACAACGAAACGCTCGAAGACCGGGTGCGCGAAAGGACGCGCGAGCTCGCCGACGCGCAGGTCGAGATCCTGCACCGGCTGGCGCTCGCGGCCGAGTACCGGGACGACATCACGGGGCGCCACGCGGAGCGGGTAGGGCTTCTCTCAGCGCTCCTCGCGCACGAGTTGGGACTTCCTCCGGAGGAGGTGCAGCTCCTCCGCAGAGCGGCCACCCTCCACGACGTCGGAAAAATCGGGGTTCCCGACTCGATCTTGATGAAGCCGGCCAAGCTCTCCCGCGAGGAGTTCGAGCTCATGAAGGGTCACACGGAGATCGGTTCCCGGATTCTCTCCGGGAGCCGTTATCCCCTCCTCCGGATGGCACGTGAGGTCGCGCTCTCCCACCACGAAAAGTGGGACGGGTCCGGGTATTCGTTGGGGTGCTCGCGGGACGAGATTCCGCTCGTCGGACGAGTCGTCGCGGTCGCGGACGTCTTCGATTCGCTCACCCACTCTCGGCCCTACAAGGGAGCCCTCTCGTTCTCCGACGCCGTCTCTCTCATCCTCGAAGGGAAGGGGAATCACTTCGATCCCTTGATCGTGGACGCCTTCATCGAGCTCGTGAACAGGGACGAGGTGACGGGGCTGGACGAGAAGCTCAGGGCGACCTTCTCAACCGATGCGGGGGCGTGACCACCTGAACCCTTCCAGGAAGGGGCCACACTCGCGGCCCGCGGAGGCGCCTGGATCCCGCCATCTCGCGGCGGGGACCTGACGGTTCACGCTCCCTACGCGGGTCGGTATATTCGACCGTCCTTCCCATCCCCCGGACCAACGACCGATGAGCCGCATCCGGATCCCAGACGCTCTCGTGGAGACAGGCGGCGGTACGATCCTTCTCGTCGTTCTCGACGGCCTGGGCGGACTTCCCGATCCGGAGAGCGGGAAGACCGAGCTCGAAACGGCCGCGGCACCGAACCTCGACGCGCTCGCGGCGCGGAGTTCTCTGGGAATGCACATTCCCGTCGCTCCCGGCGTCACTCCCGGAAGCGGTCCAGCCCACCTCGCCCTCTTCGGCTACGATCCGACCGAGTTCCTGATTGGGAGAGGCGCGCTGAGCGCGCTCGGCGTCGGCTTTGAATTGAAGCGCGGCGATGTCGCCGCCCGGCTGAACCTCGCCACATTCGACTCCGAGGGACGCGTCGTGGATCGTCGGGCGGGGCGTCCTTCCGACGACGAGGGGCGTAGGGCCGTAGAGATCATGCGGAGCGAGGTGCGGCTTCCGGACGACGTCGAGTTTTTCGTCCTCCACGAAAAAGAACACCGAGCGGTGCTCGTCCTGAGGGGGGAGGGGCTGGCGGCCGACATCGCGGAGACGGATCCCCAGGAAACCGGCGTCCCGCCCCTCGATGCGGTAGCCCTGGCCGCGGGGTCCGCGCGCACGGCCGAGCTCTTGCGGGTCTTTCTGACCGGGGCGCGCACGGCGCTGGCAGGCGAGTCTCGAATCAACGGAGTCCTCGCGCGTGGCTTTGCGCTCCACGACGGCATTCCCTCGATCCAGGAGCGCTTCGGAATGGGGGGCACGGCGGTGGCGGCCTATCCGATGTACCGGGGGGTCGCGCGCCTCGTCGGGATGGACATCCCCGGGGCGCCGAAAAACGACGACGAGGCGGTGTCCCTTCTCGAGGAACACTTCGGGACCCACGCCTTCCACTTCATCCACTTCAAGGCGCCCGACGCGCGAGGGGAGGACGGCGACTTTGCCGGTAAGGCTGCGGCGATCGAGCGGGTGGACGCCGTTTTCCCCCGCCTCCTGGCCCTGGGCGCGGACGTGGTCCTCGTCACCGGAGACCATTCCACGCCGGCGGCGATGCGCAAACATTCCTGGCACCCGGTCCCTTTCCTGCTTGCCTCCTCCTGGGCCCGCCCGACCGGGCGCGCCTTTTCCGAGTCGGCGTGCCGAGGCGGAGACCTCGGCACCGTCGAGGCGCGGCACCTCATGAGCCTCGCCCTCGCGCACGCGGGACGGATGGCGAAGTTCGGAGCCTGAGCCGGTGACGGACGCATTGGGTCCTTCGCCGGCGGTGGATGCGCTGCTCCGGACGGTCCTCGCCGCGGTACAGGGGGAGGAGTGGGAGGAAGCCGTTCGCGTGTTGGAGGAGGGGCTCGAGTCCGAACCCGGCGATCCCTATCTCCTCTGCTGGCTCGGACTCGCGGAGCGCGAGCTCGGTTTGGAGGCGGCCGCGACCGAGCACTTTCGGATGGTTCTCGACACAAGCCCGCAGGATCCGGTCCTCCTGGCCACCACGGGGAACGCCCTCGCCGCTACGGACGATCCCGCGGCGGGCCTGGCCCTCCGCACTGCCGCCCTCCTGGCGCCGGAGCTCGCACAGGCGCGCTGGATGTACGGTGCCTTCCTCGCACGCGAGGGGATGGTCTCCGACGCGCTGGAAGAGCTCGAAGCGGCGGCGCGGCTCGAGCCGGACGACCCCGTGATCTACTTGGAGATCGGCGTCGCGCGCGCGCTCGCGGGTGAGATGGAGTTGGCGGCGAACGCGTTCGGCCGCGCAATTGAGCTCGATCCGGAAGATGGTTGGCCTCTTCTCTTGCTCGGGCTCGCCCGCGTGGAGCTGGGTGACCTGGAGGAGGCTCTTGGACCGCTCGACGAGGGGGCGAGACTCCGTCCGGAAGATCTCGAGGCCCAGCTTCTCGCGGCGCTCGCGCTCGCGGCGGCGGGGTGGGAGGAGCGAGCGATGGAGATGCTCGAGCGCGCGCGCGTGGGCACGGAGCCGGGGGACGAGGACCGCCTGGCCGAAGTGGACGAACGGATCGAGGACGGCCCGGAGGCCGCGCTGGCCTGCCTCGCCGAGTCTCTGGGGCCGTCGTCCTTCCGCGAACGTCTCCTCCAGAGACCCTGACCGACGGCCGGAATTTCTCCCGGGAGACGCGCGACTTTGTTTTCCTTCGACATCCGCCGGCACGCCCTGGACAATGGCCTCACCGTCATCCTCGCGCCTGACCCCTCCGTTCCCGTCGTCGCGGTCAACCTCTGGTATGGGGTCGGCTCGCGGAACGAGCGCGAGGGGCGGACCGGATTCGCGCACCTCTTCGAGCATCTCATGTTCCAGGGGTCGGCCCACGTCGAAAAGGGCCGCCACTTCGAGCTCGTGGAGCGCGCAGGGGGCTCCCTGAATGCCTCCACCTGGTTCGACCGGACGAACTACTTCGAGACGGTCCCCTCGCACCAACTGGAGCTCGTGTTGTGGCTCGAGTCGGATCGCATGGGTTGGTTCCTTCCCGCCATGGATCAGGAGAAGTTGGACAACCAGCGGGACGTGGTCCGCAACGAGCGGCGCCAACGGTACGACAACCAGCCGTACGGGGACTGGGACGAACGGATGCTTGCGACCGTATTTCCGCCGGATCACCCCTACCACCACTCCGTGATCGGCTCCATGGAGGATCTGGGGCGCGCGGATCTCGAGGACGTCACCGCTTTTTTCAACACCTTCTACCGTCCGAACAACGCCGTTCTGACCCTCGCCGGGGATTTCGACCCGGCGGGCGCCATGGAGTTGGTGTCGCGTTACTTCGGCGAGATTCCGCGGGGATTGGATCTCCCCCCGATCCCGGGACGGACGGAGATCGAGCCCGCGATCGGGGGGACGTCCGTGGAGCGCGTCGAGGCGGACGTTCCCCTGCCGAGGGTCCACCTGGCATTCCGGATCCCTCCAGTCACCGACGAGGAGTTTTATGCCGCCGAGGTCGCGAGCGCCGTGCTCGGGGCGGGACGCGCATCGCGACTGTACCGCCGGCTGGTGCGGGAGAGGCGCGTCGCGAAGGATGTGGCCGCTTTCGCTTACCCGCTCGCGACCGGCCGGACCATGATGGTGTGCCGGCTCACCGGATATGCCGGGGCCGATCCCGAAGTCCTAGAGGAAGCGCTCTTCGGCGAGGTGGACGCGCTGGCGGACGTGGCGCCGCCCGAAGTGGACCGGGCCGTCGCGCTGGCGGAGACCGGTCTCGTCCGGGAAGTCGAAGAGCTCGCCTCGCGGGCCGACCTCCTCTCGATGAATCAGACGGTTTTCGGGGATGCGGCGCGCCTGAACTCGGAGGTGGAACGGGTTCGTGCCGTGACGGCCGAGGGCATAAGGGATTTCGCCCGGGACACGCTCGGGCCCGACAACCGGGCCGTTCTCACCTATGTCCCCCGGGGGGCGGTGTGAGCCGATCCAGATCGGAGCCGCCCGAGTCCGCCGCCATCCGTCCCTTCCACCTCCCGCCGGTTGTTGCAGACGCCCTCGCCAATGGGCTCCAGCTCCGCTCGATGCGACGCGCGAGCGTCCCCCTGGCCAGCGCTACCCTGGTGCTCGACGCCGGAGAGATGGGGCTCGCAGAGGAGCGGGCCGGGCTCGCAGTCCTCGCGGGAGAGACGCTCCAGGGCGGAACGGCCCGGCGCACGGGGACCGAGCTCGCCGAAGCACTCGAGGGGCTGGGTTCCGCCTTCCGCGTCGCGACCGGGTGGGACGGGACGACCATCGGGTTCACCTGTCTCGCCGAGCGGTTCGACGAGATGTTCGCCCTCCTGTCGGAGATGGTGCAGGGTCCCAGCTTCCCATCCGACGAGGTCGAGCGTGTGCGCAACCAGAGGCTCGCCGCGATCGCACAGCGGCGGATGGATCCAGGAGACCTGGCCGACGACGCGATGGACCGGACGGCTTTCGACGTCCGGCATCCGTATCACCGCCCGCTCGCGGGGACGGAAGCGTCCATCGGGGCGCTTGGGCCGGAGGCGGTGCGCGCCTTCGCGACCTCGCGGTATTCTCCGGCGGGGGGCGGCCTCGTCGTGGTCGGCGACCTCCTCCCGGATCACGTGACGGAGATCGCCCGGCGGCACCTCGGCGAATGGACCGCTCCGACCGACGCGGGTCCCTCCTCCCCTTTGCCCCCGGGGTCCGTCGAGCGCCGGGTGGTTATCGTCCGGAGGCCCGGAGCGGTCCAGTCCGAGATCCGTATCGGGCACGTGGGTCCCCAGCGAGGCGTGTCGGACGAAATTCCGCTTCGCGTGGCAAACCTCGTCCTCGGTGGCGCCTTCACCAGCCGGTTGAACTTGAGCCTGCGCGAACGACACGGCTTCACATATGGGGTCCATTCCCACTTCTCCTTCCGACGCTCGGGGGGAGCGTTTACGATCGGAACGGCGGTCCAGACCGAGGTGACGGCGCCGGCGCTCGCGGAGGCGATGGCGGTCGTCCGCCGCTTCGCCGACGAGGGGCCGACCGCGGATGAGCTCGATCGCGCGCGAGACTACCTCGCGGGAGTGTTCCCCCTGCGCATGGAAACCACGGCCCAGCTCGCGGGGCGGCTCGCCGAGCTCGTCCTCTTTCGCCTTCCGGACGACTACCATCATCTCTTCCGGGAGAGGATTCGGGCGGTCACGCTCGAGTCCGCTCGGGCGGCGGTGCGCGCTCACCTTCACCCGGAGCGCGCCGGTGTCGTGGTGGTGGGGGACGCCGAACGGATTCTCCCGGAGGTGGAGGCGTTGGAGCTCGGGTCCGTGGAGGTGCTCGACGGTTGAGCCGACACGACGACGAGACGACGCCGGGACGCATGGCGCGGCGGAAGATCTATGATGGGCGAATCGTCCACCTGAGCCTCGACACGGTGCGATTTCCGGGCGGCGACAGCGGTGAGCTGGAGCTGATCACGCACCCGGGGGCGTCGGCCGTCGTTCCCTTCCTGGATCCCCCCAACTCTACGGATCCGCGGCTCGTCCTGATCCATCAGTACCGGTACGCGGCTGGGGGCGAGATCTACGAAATTCCGGCGGGGATCCCGCACTCGCCGAGCGAGAGCTGGGAGGCGTGCGCGCGCCGGGAGCTTTCGGAGGAGACCGGGTTCGAGGCCGGGGATTTACGATACCTGAGCCGGATCTACACGACCCCGGGGTTCACGGACGAAGTCATTCACCTCTTCGCGGCGACCGACCTCGCGCCCGGGAGAACGAGCCGGGACGCGGACGAGTTCATGGAGGTCGTGACGCTCCCCCTCTCTCGGGTTCTCGCGAAGATTCGCACGGGAGAGATCGTGGACGCGAAGAGCCTCTGCGCCATCTTGTTCGCCGCTTCCTTCCTCGAGACCGTCTGGCCTGAGCGGCGGTCGCCTCCCCCTCGCTGAGGCATCCCGCCTGCCAGGAGGGCGGCCGTCGTGGTGGGCGCCGCACCCCGGAGTCCGAGCGGAGCTTCTCCCGGGAAAAGTCTTCCCCTGACACCCGGGTCAGGAGGGACGGAAGGCCCCGCCGGACCTGTCCCCTTCCCAGCCGTTGGTGTCCCCTGAGGAGGACACGGCGCGAAGCTGCGGGGCCGAAAGCCTTGTCCCCGGGCCAGTCCCGACTCGGTACGCTTCCTGCTTAATGAGTCGGGTGCAGGGCGAAGAGCCCTCCCCCTCTCCAGGGGGCGCATCCCTCGCAAGACGAGGTGGCCGACCATGCTCGCCACGAAGACGAAGAAGGGCGCACTTCCTCCCGACGCGGGTCCCGCCCGGAAAACGAGAGAGGAGCTCGCCTCCCTGACGGACAGCGAGGTCGTCCAGCGCTTCCTCGACGGCGAACAGCGGGCCTTCGGGGAGCTCGTAAATCGGTATGACTCCCGCCTCGTCAACTTCGTCTACAGGACCGTCGGAGACCGGGAGCGGGCCCAGGATCTCGTGCAGGAGACCTTTGTGAGGGTCTACCGCCACCTGCACCGCTTCGACCAGTCGAAGAAGTTTTCGACCTGGATCTACACCATCGCGAGCAACCTCGCGAAGAACGAGCTCCGGAACCGCTCTCGGAATCCGCTCGTCCTCTTCCAGACGATCAAGAAGAACTGGGACGCGGACCACCGGCCACTCGAGTGGGAGGATGAATCGCTCCGGCCGGACGATCTCTACCGGAAGCGTCATCTCCGCGAAGTCGTCGAGAAAGCCGTCCAGGAGCTCCCGGAGCATCACCGAATCGTCTTCGTCCTGCGCGAGCTGGAAGGGCGCACCTACGAGGATATCGCGGAGATCACGGAGACGAACCTCGGGACGGTGAAGAGCCGCCTGAATCGCGCGCGCAACAACTTCGCGCGAATCGTGGCTCCCATGGTGGACTGACCCCCGGGCGCGCGAGGGCGGGCGCAACGGTCGCCGCGCTCGCGCTCGAAGCCTCTGCGAAACCTCGCCCCCGCCGGAGTCCGGCGGGGGCGGTTCGTTTTCCCCACCCTCTCGTCGTAAGCCGCTCGGTGTGGAACCCGCCGGGCGCGGATCCTGTATCAACCTCCGACTGCGGTGGTCACGAACTCCTTACTGTACCGAGGGTCCTTCACCGGAGGGTCGCACGACGATGAAGTGTTCGGAGTTTCTCGCGCGCTTCTCCGACTTCTACGACGGGGGAGCGTCTTCCTCCGACAGGACGGCCTTTTCGGGCCACCTGGAGGGATGCCCCTCCTGCCGGCGGTACCTGGAAGTGGTCCGCCGCGGTGTGGCCCTCCTGCGGGAGATTCCTCCGGTCGAGCCCCGCGAGGATCTTCACGACCGTCTGCGCCACGCGGTTTATTCCTTGGAGGAGGAGCGCCGAAGGGGGAAGGCTTCATTGGGAGCCTCGGGAGTCATGGCCATCGTCGCGGTCGCGGCCGTGCTGGCCGTGTTCATTTGGACACCCCTCGTGCGCAGCGTCGAACCGAACATCGAGCTGACGCCGATCGTCGCCCGCCGACCGGCGCCCCTCCCGTTCGTGCCGCTCGCCACAACCCGGCCCATGGTTTCTCTTCCGCCCGGCGGGCTTTTCGCGGAGTCGGACCTCTGGTCCCGGTCGAACTCCCTCCTCTATCTGCATTCGAGCCTGGGTCGCAGGTACCGCGAACCGGGGCTGTTCCGAATCGGCCTCCGGTAACACGGGCCACCGATGCGATCATCTCCGCTTCCCCGCTCACTCGGTGGTGCGCGGGGCGGCGTCTATTATCTCCACGGCACGGACGAGCTTCGTAAAGAAGCGGCCGCGCGCGCCTTGGTTGAGCTCCACCTCGATCCCGCGACAAGGGATTTCAACTATGACCTCCTGCGCGGTTCCGAGGTCACTGTGGAGACTCTCGCGACCGTGCTCGGGACGCCCGCGATGATGGCCGAATGGCGGGTCGTCCTCCTTCGCGAAACGCAGGCGTTGGCGAGCTCGCCGCGCGCACGCGCATTGATCGCCGCGACGGCCGAATCGCCTCCCCCCGGCCTGGCGCTCATCCTCCTCAGCTCGGAGCCGGATTCGACCGCCCGCTTCTACAAGGACCTCAAGAAGGCGGCGCGAGCCGCCGAATTCCGGCCTCCGGGTCCCAACGATCTTCCCGGCTGGCTCATGTCCTGGAGTCAGGACATGTTCGGACGCGAGCTCGCCGAAGACGCGGCCCGCGCGCTCGCGCAGTCCGTCGGCGGCGAGCTCGCGATCCTTACTCAGGAACTCGAGAAGTTGGCCACCCTCGTGGGAGAGGGAGAGGTCATCACGAAGGAAGTGGTCGCGGCGGCGGGCACGCGCCTTCCGCGCCAGGACCGGTGGCAGTGGCTCGACCTCGTCGGAGAGGGGCGCATTCGGGAGGCTCTGAACGGCCTTCCGGTCCTCCTTCAGCAGGGCGAAAGTGGTGTGGGACTGACCGCCGCATTGGGCACCCATTTCCTGCGAATCGGCCTCGTCCTGGAGGGGGGTGGGGAGGCCCTCGCCGCGCTCCTTCCGCGCAATCAGCACTTCATCGTGGCCCGGTGCCAGGCGCAGGCCCGGCGCTGGAGCCCGGAAGGGATTCGTGAGGCACTCGACGGGCTCCTCGAGATGGATCGCCTCCTCAAGTCTCAATCCATGTCCGAAGCCCACTTTCTGGAGCGTTGGCTTCTCGAGCGAATGGTCGCGCTGGAGCCGGCGGCATGAGGATCGTCGGTCGCCTGCGCTGGAGTCGCGTTGCACTCGCCGCGACCGGGCTCTGGGCCGCCGTCCCCTCGACCCTCCTCGCGCAGGGCCAGGAGCTCACCGAGGTGGACCGCCTCATTGCGGAAGGGCAATTCAGCGACGGTCGCACGGTCCTCGAGAATTGGCTCGGCCGCGGGTGGGACGGGGCGTCGCGAGCCGAGCGGGAGCACGGCCTTTGGCTGAGGGCACTTCTCACGATTGATCCCGCGATCGCGGAGCTCGACTACCGCCGCCTCGTCGTCGAATATCCGGGCGGGAGATTTTCGGATCAGGCGCTCCTGCGCCTCGCCCAGGGCGCTCGAGCGCTCGGCGACCGGGAGGCTGCGCTGCGATACCTCGAGATCCTCATCCGCGACTATCCTGAGAGTCCGTATCGGGTGGAGGCCCGCACGCTCATGGCCTCAGTGGCGCAGGACCCGCTTCTCGCTCGGACCGTGCCCCCTCCGGCCGTGTCTGCCCCGACCACCGCCGTTCCGACCACCGCCGTTCCGACCGCCGCCGTTCCGACCGCTCCGCCCAGCTCCACCCGTTCGACTTCAACTCCCTCCCTTCCCACCACGGTGCAGCTCGGCGCGTTCTCCTCAGAGGCCGCGGCCCGCGCGCTTCTGTCGGATCCGCGCCTCGAGGGATTCGGGGTGCGCCTGGTTCGCGTCCCCGGAAGCGCGCTTTTCAGGGTCCGAATCGGCGCCTTCGCGACCCCCGAAGAGGCGACGGGTCTCCTGCAAGCCATCCAGGGGCGCGGCATCCCGGCGATCTTGTCGTCGGACCGCGATCTCGAGTCGCCGGTCCGCTGATTGGGGCGAGCTCCACCGGGAACCTCCGGGCCCCTTCCGGGATTGTTCAACTCGCCCCCGAGGTTCGCGATCCTCGCTCCCTCGAGGCATGCCGGCTGTGAGCTCCTCCTCCCACACCACCGCGCCGCGAGCCCCGTCCCCCGAAGGGGGGGACCAAGGATCGATTCGTCCTCCCCGTCTCGGGTCTCGACTGCGCCGGGTGCGTGGCCTCCGTGGAGCGCGCGTTGACCTCGATCGAGGGGGTCGCCGACGGCGCGATGGCGTTCAGTTCGGTCACCGTCGTGACGAACGCGAACCGCCAGCACAATGTGGCGCCTCAAGGGCGCTCGAACGCCAAGATCGAGGAGGAGAGGTGATGGGACCGAAGAGCTGGTCTTGGAGGAGGGGACTCACCGCCGGCGTGCTCGTTTTGGTGGGGTGTGGAGGTCCGGCCGCGGAGCCGGCCCCCGAGGAGGCCTTGGATGCGGCGGCGCCGACCGAAGAAGAGATCGTGGCACTGGCCCAGGGGATCCACCAGCGCGTGATCGCGCTGGATACCCACGTGGACATCCCCTTCGACTTCGCTTCGGACTCCGTTGACCCCGGGGTGCGCGGGACCTTCCAGGTGGATCTTCCCAAGATGAGGGAGGGAGGGCTCGACGCCGCCTTTTTCGTCGTCTACCACGCCCAGGAGGCGCGGACGCCCGCGGTATATGCGGCGGCCCACGCACGAGCCATGCAGAAATTCGCGGGGATCCGACGGATGGTGGAGGAGCTCTACCCCAATGAAATCGAGCTCGCCCTCACCGCGGCCGACGTGGAGAGGATCAGCGCTGCGGGGAAACTCGTGGCCCTCATCGGCGTCGAAAACATCTATCCGATCGGGACGGATCTCTCGACTCTCGAGGAGTGGCACGCACTCGGTGCGCGATACGCCTCGCTGACCCATAACGGGCACAGCCAGTTCGGCGATGCCGCGGTCGAGCTTCCCGCACTCGGGGACGACGGGCCCGAGTGGGGGGGACTCTCCCCACTCGGGGAAGCCGCCGTGGACGAGCTGAACCGGCTCGGAATCGTGGTGGACGTCTCCCATGCACACAAGCTGACGATGCTCGACATCGCCGCGCGGTCCCGCGCCCCGATCATCGCGTCGCACTCCTCGATTCGCGCGGTCGCCGATCACCCGCGAAACCTCGACGACGAGCAGCTCCTCGCGATCCGCGACAACGGAGGAGTCATACAGACGACCGCGCTCGACGCCTTCGTGAAGATCCAGCCCCCGGCAAAGGCGGCCGCCTACGACTCGCTTTTCGCCCGCTTCGAGATTCCACCCGGCGCGGACATGGACAACCTGAACCTGTCCAGCTCCTACCAGGACCAATTCAACGAGGGGATCGCCGCGATCGAGCTCCAGTACCCGGCGGCCACCGTTCGGGACTACGTGGATCACATTGACTACGCGGTCCGTCTGATCGGGGTGGACCACGTCGGGATCTCGTCGGACTTCGACGGCGGAGGCGGCGTAGAGGGATGGCAGGACGCCTCGGAGACCTTCAATGTCACCCTCGAGCTAGTCCGCCGAGGGTACACCGAAGTCGAGGTCCAAAAACTCTGGGGCGGAAACCTCCTCCGGGTGATGCAGGAGGTGGAGGAGGTGGCCCGCGGGATGCGCGTGGCCCCATAATTCGCGGCGCGAAGCGCGACTCCTCCTCGGAGCTCCTCCCCGACGTCATGGCGACACGCGAAGAAACGCCTCTCATGCGGCAGTGGCGGGAAGTGAAGGCTCGCCATCCCGACTCCCTCCTCTTTTTCCGGGTCGGGGACTTCTTCGAGCTTTTTTACAAGGATGCGGAAGAGGGTTCCCGCCTCCTGAATCTCACCCTCACCGCCCGGAACAACGGCGCGGCGGCAGCGGTGCCGATGGCCGGTGTGCCCGCGAAGGCGCTCGACGACTACCTCGCTCGGCTCGTGCGTCTGGGCCGTCGTGCGGCGATCTGCGATCAGGTCGAGGATCCCACCGAAGCGAAGGGGATCGTCCGCCGTGAGGTGACGGAGACGGTCACCCCGGGCACCGTGCTCCTCGATGCCCTCCTTCGCGCCGGTCGCAACAACTACCTCGTCGCCGTCACCCCGCCGCGAGCCGGACGGGTCGGGATCGCGGCCGCCGACCTCTCCACCGGCGAGCTCACCCTGGAGGAAGTCGAGGTCGAGGGGCTCGCCGCCGAGCTCGGGCGAATCGGGCCGGCGGAGCTCCTCCTTCCGCGCGCTTTCGAGGAGGCGCCTCTCCGGGGCCTCGGTGGGGGTGAAGAGGGGGGCGGGCTCGTCCGGACATTTCGCGACGACTGGATCTTCGACGAAGGGCTTGGCGAGGACGAGCTCCTCCGCCGCTTCGGAACGATTTCTCTCGACGGGCTCGGCTTCGAGCCTTCCGACGGGCTCCTGATCGGCGCGGCGGGGGCGGTGGTCCAATACGCCCGCGAAATCCAACCCGGGGGCACCGGCCAGCTCCAGCGCCCGCGGATTCGGCGTCCCGGGAGCGAAATGGCGCTCGACGAGATGACGAGGCGGAATCTCGAGCTCGTTGAGCCGCTCCGCGGGGGGGAAGAGGGAGGCACCCTCCTCGCCGTGCTCGACGACACCGTCACCCCCATGGGGGCGCGCTTACTCCGGCAGTGGATTCTCCGTCCGCTCGTGAGCGCCGAGGCGATCTGGGCGAGGCAGGACGCGGTGGAGGAGCTGGTGCGGGGGCGGGAGCTTCGGGACGAGATGCGGCGGGCGCTCGCAAAGGTCCAGGACCTGGAACGGCTCGCCGGCAAGGTCGGCTCGGGACGGGTCACCCCGCGGGAGCTCCGGGCGCTCGGGCGCTCGCTCGCGCTCCTTCCCGAACTGCGCGCCGCCGCGTCCGGCGTCGAGTCGTCTCTCCTGGGCGAAGTCACGACGGGGCTCGATCCGATGGACGACCTGGTCGCCCGGCTCGGCCACGCGCTGGCGGATGACCCCCCGCACTCCATTCGGGAGGGAGGAGTGATCCGAACCGGGTTTTCCGCCGAACTCGACGAGCTCCGCGGGGTCCGCGACGGAGCACGAGACTTCATCGCCTCGCTCCAGGCGAGGGAGCGGGAACGAACGGGGATCGGCTCCCTCCGCATCGGCTTCAACCGGGTCTTCGGCTACTACCTCGAGATCACGAAGGCGAATCTGGACCGCGTTCCCGGCGACTACGTAAGGAAGCAGACGCTCGCGAACGCGGAGCGGTACTTCACCCCGGAGCTGAAGGAATGGGAAGAGAAGGTCTCGGGCGCGGAGGAGCGCATCCTCGAGCTGGAGACGCGCCTCTTCCAGGAGCTGCGCGGAGAGCTCGCGCACGAAGTCTCGCGCCTACAGGAGGGGGCGGGCCGGCTCGCGCGCCTCGACCTGATGACGACTTTCGCCCAGGTGGCCCAGGCGCGGCGGTACGTGCGTCCCGAGCTGCACACCGGATTCGAGCTGGAGCTGGCGGGGAGCCGCCACCCGGTCGTCGAAACGATGATGCCGAAGGGGGACTTCATCCCGAACGACCTGATCCTGGACGAATCGGGTTCGATCGTGATCCTGACGGGCCCGAACATGGCGGGGAAAAGCACGATCCTTCGCCAGGTGGGACTGATCCAGCTCCTGGGGCAGATCGGATCCTTCGTCCCGGCCGACCGGGCGCGCCTTCCGCTCGTGGACCGGATCTTCACGCGCGTCGGCGCCTCCGACAACCTCGCGCGGGGCCACTCCACTTTCATGGTCGAGATGCACGAGTCCGCCGCGATCCTGCACGGCGCGACCTCCCGGAGCCTCATCCTCCTCGACGAAATCGGGCGCGGGACCTCCACCTACGACGGGGTATCCATCGCTTGGGCGGTCACCGAGCACCTCCACGAGTGGGTGCGGGCCAAGACGATCTTCGCGACGCACTACCACGAACTGACGCAGCTCGGGGATCTTCTCGAGGGTGTAAAGAATATGAACGTGGCGGTGAGGGAGGCCGGGGATGAGGTCGTTTTCCTGCGTCGCCTCGAGGAGGGCGGGGCCGATCGCTCCTACGGAATTCAGGTGGCGAGGCTCGCGGGGCTTCCCGCCCCCATCATCGCGAGGGCGAAGGAGATCCTCGCGGAGCTCGAGGGGACGCATTCGGCGGGGGGCGAAGGCTTGGGGAGGGGAGGCGCCCATCGCCCCGGATCCACGGTCCCCCCCGGCCAGCTTTCTCTCTTCACCGCTGAGGACGCGACCATTCGCAAGCTGCGGGAACTCGAGCCCGAGAACATGACTCCACTCGAAGCCCTGAATGTCCTGAGCCGGATCGTCGGGGAGCTGCGGCGGCGCGACCCTTCGCACTCCATCCGCAACGAGGAGAGCGAGCCGAGATGACGGTCGGCGGCTTCCTTCGTCCGTTCGCGGGGCCCGTCGTTGTCGTCGGCCTGTTCGGGGCCCTCGCGGCGTGTGGGGGCCCCGATGATCTTCAGCAGCCCATCCCCCTGTACGGCGAGGAGGTTCGATACCCCCTCTCACTCTGGGACCGGGGCATCGAGGGGGAGACCCTCCTCCGCGTCCGGGTCACCGATACCGGAGTGGTGGACTCTGTCGAAGTGATGGAGTCCTCAGGGCACCAGGGGCTCGATTCGGCCGCGGTCGAGGGCGCGCGCGAGCTCCGCTTCCAGCCAGGGCGGAGAAACGGCGACCGGGTGCGGATGTGGGCCAACCTTCCCGTCGTCTTCTCCCGGCGCCCTGAGGGAACCGGCTTCGATTGAGCGGCCTCCCCGAGTGACCGGCCCGGATTCCAAGCCGGCCGGGGCACCCCTGAGGATCACTGTCCTCATGGGAGGCGCCTCGTCGGAACGCGAAGTCTCGCTCGCGTCGGGCACCCAGGTCGCGCGCGCGCTCGAGTCGCTCGGCCACGAGGTTGTCTGCGTGGACACCGCGCGCGGCGTCCTCTCTTCGGCCGAAGTGGACCGCCACCTCGCCTCTGGCGTCGCGGAAGCCCCCCCCCCGGCGGGCGTCCCGGACCTTCTGGCGACCGGCGACACGACCGCGCTCACCCGAGCGCCGGAAGTCTTGGGGACCGACCTCGTCTTTCCCGCGCTCCACGGCGGCTCGGGGGAAGACGGGACGCTCCAGGCCCTCCTCGACCTGACGGGACTCCCGTACGCCGGAAGTGGACGGCTGGGATGCACCCTCGCGATGGACAAGGAAGTGAGCAAGCGTCTGATGCGGGCCGCCGGGATCCCGACACCGGATTGGATTGCCGGACCCGTTGCTCTCGAGCGGGTCGAGGCCGAGCTCGGATTTCCCGTCATTGTGAAGCCACCTTCCGGAGGCTCCACTCTCGGGCTCACCCTCGCGCACGACCGGACCGAGCTCAGGGCGGCCGTGCAAGAGTCGCTTCGTTACGAGGACCGCATCCTCTTCGAGCGCTACGTGCGGGGACGCGAGCTCACCGTCGGAATCGTGGGCGAGGAGGCCCTTCCGGTCGGGGAGATCGTGCCGGCCCACGAGCTTTTCGATTACGCCTGCAAGTATCAGCCGGGACTCGCCGAGGAAATTTTTCCAGCGCAGATCTCTCGGGAGCTCGCCGGGCGGGTGCAGTCGCTCGCCCTCGAGGTCCACCGGATCCTCTTCCTTCGTGACTTCTCCCGGGTGGATTTCATCGTGGACGAGGCGGGCGTTCCCTGGTGCCTGGAGGCGAATGCCCTCCCGGGACTGACGCGTTATTCGCTCCTCCCCAAGGCCGGGGAAGCGGCGGGGATCCCATTCGCGGAGCTCTGCGACCGAATCGTGAGAGTCGCCCTGAGGCGCCTCGCGGGCCCTCCGGGCGGCGCCGGAACAACTCCTGGCGGGGCGGGTTGAATCCTCTGCCGCGGGGAGGTAGTATGAACCCCCATTCGCTTCCCCGGCGCGAACCGGCTTTTACTCCGGGTACCCCATGTCATATGGATCGCAGCGGCTCGGCTTCGCTGACTCCCTGACCCCTTGGGTCAAGCGGCTCCTCGTCGCGAATACGGCGATCTTTTTCCTGTCGGTCCTCGTCGGACAGGGGTTTTTCTTCGAATGGTTCGGGTTTTCCCCGCAAAACGCGTTCACGCGTCCGTGGGGTGCCGTCACGTACATGTTCCTGCACGCGGACGGCTGGCACCTGCTGATGAACATGCTGGTGCTCTTTTTCTTCGGACCACCCCTGGAAAGCCGCTGGGGATCGAACGAGTTCATCAAATACTTTCTGATCTGCGGTCTCGGAGGCGTGGCTCTGAGCTTCGTCTTCGCCTCCAGCTCGAGCATCATCGGGGCGTCCGCGGCGACCTACGGGCTGATGCTCGCTTTCGCGCTTTATTGGCCCGACACGCCGATCTACGTCTGGGGGATCTTTCCGGTCAAAGCGATCCTCCTCGTGATGATCTTCTTCGCGCTTTCCTTCATCAGCGGTTTTGGGGGGGAAGGGGGAGGGGTCGCCCACTTCGCGCACATGGGCGGGGTTCTGGCGGGGCTGGCGTACATCAAGCTGGGTGACCGGCTCACGGCCCGATTCGGGGAAGCCCGAAGGTCCCGGCCTTCGGAGCGTTTTGCGATCGTGCCACGTGAACCATCGCGGGAGGAGGCGGATTCCCGTGCTTCCACGGGGCGGAATCTACTGCGCTCCCGCAAGCGGGAAGAGGAGCTCCTCGACGAGGTGGATCGGATTCTCGACAAGATCTCAGCCCGCGGAATCGAGGCCCTCACGGACGAGGAGCGGAAGGTCCTGGACGAGGTCTCCAAGAAGCGCCGGTCCAACTGACCGCCCGCCTCTGAACGGCGCGGGAGCCCGGCGCGTGCCCCTCGCGCTCCCGCGAATCCCTCCGAGAGGCGCCCTGGACCCGGCCCCGGGGTGGTCCGCCCTCCGGCGCCGCTCGTATATTCTCCCCCTCAAGCACTCGGTTCCGACCCCTCTCCGACGGGAGACGTCGCGTACTTCAGGAGGCGTGTGTGGCAGGTCACAGTAAGTGGAAGCAAATCAAACGGCAGAAGGCGATCAACGACCAGAAGCGCGGGCAGCTCTTCACGCGGTTGATCCGCGAGATCACGGTGGCGGCCCGGGCCGGTGGCGGCGATCCGGAGTCCAATGCCCGGCTTCGGCTCGCGGTGGATACCGCAAAAAACGGGAACATGCCCGCGGAGAACATCGATCGGGCGATCAAACGCGGCACCGGCGAGCTCGAGGGGGTCTCCTACGAGGAAATCGCGTACGAAGGGTACGGTCCAGGCGGCGTGGCCCTCTTCATCGAAACGACGACGGACAACCAGAATCGGACCGTGGCAGAAATCCGGCACATTCTGGAGCGGAACGGGGGCAACCTGGGGACCTCGGGTTCGGTGGCCTGGCAATTCCAGAGAATGGGCCAGATCTACGTGGACGCCAAGCGGTACCAGGAGGAAGCGGTCCTGGAAGCGGCTCTCGAGGCGGGCGCGGAAGACGTGGCCGCGGAGGGGGACGAATTCGTGATCACGACCGAAGTCGCCAACTTCCACGGGGTCCAGAGCGGCCTCCGGAAGGCCGGGATCGCCGTCACCCAGGCCGAGTTGGCCATGATTCCGCAGAGCGAGATCGAGGTCACCCGGGGGGACGCGGAGCGGCTCCTGAGACTCTTCGAGGTGCTGGAGGGGCACGACGACGTCCAGAAGGTCTCGTCCAACGCGAACATTGACGAGCGGGTGATGGAAGAGGCGATGTCGTGACGAACCCTTCGTGAGGGTGAGCGGGGGGGTGGGCCGGGAACGGGAGGGCCGGGAGCTGACGGTGGTGGGGATCGACCCGGGGACGACGGCGACCGGGTACGGGGTCGTTTCCCGGACGGGGGAGGGCCGGCTTTCCCTTCTGGAATGTGGGGTCGTCCGGACGACCTCGAAGGCGCCCCTGGCAGACCGAATCCGGGAGATCTTCGAAGAAATCGAGGCGGTGCTCGCGCGATTCCAGCCGGACGCCGTCTCCGTCGAGGCCGTCTTTCAGGGAAAAAACGTTCGGAGCGCCCTCGTTCTCGGGCACGCGAGGGGCGCGATCCTCCTCGCGGCCTCGCTCCGCGGCGTCGCGATCCACGAATATTCCCCCCGCGAGATCAAGAAGGCCGTGGTGGGACACGGAAACGCCACCAAGGATCAGGTCGGTTTCATGGTGCAGGAACGCCTTCGCTTGAAGACTCCCCCGGCGCCGTCGGACGCCGCGGACGGGGTGGCGGCCGCGCTTTGCCACTTCGTCATGGGGGTCGACGGCGCCCTCGGCAGTGGGGGGACGCTCCCACACCGCTTTGCAGCGCGGGGCCGCCCGTGATCTCCCGCCTCATCGGCACCCTCGTCTCCCGGACCGAGCATGGCGTGGAGATCGCCACCTCGGGCGGCGTCGTTTACGAGATCGAGATCCCCTTCTCCGTCGCCATGCGGCTTCCTCCCACGGGCCAGGAAGTCGAGCTCCGTACCGTGTACCGCGTGCGGGAGGACCAGGTCGCCCTCTTCGGCTTCCTGACCGAGGGGGAGCGCGCGTTGTTCCTCCGGCTCGTGGCGGTGACGGGGGTGGGGGCCAAGCTCGCGCTCGCCATGCTCTCGACATATCCGGCGCCGCGGCTGGCCCGGGCTCTCGCCGAAAAGGACATCGCCGCGCTCGTACAGGTGTCGGGAGTGGGACGGAAGACGGCCGAGCGTCTCGTCCTCGAGCTCTCGGACCGGATGGCAGGCATCGAGACGGACCTCGCGGCCGGGGCGGGTGGAGGGGAAGGGCCGCAGGCCGCCGTGCAGGTACTCGTGGCGCTCGGGATGCCCTTCCAGGAAGCGGACGGCGCCGTGCGGGCGGTCCTGGGGGAGGCCGCGGGCGGGAAGGCCGAGGAGATCGTGCGCAAGGTGCTGGCCCGCCGATGAAGGCCCGGCGTGAGGTGACGACGCCCGAGGTCCTGGAGGAGGATCGCGGGATCGAACCGACCCTTCGCCCGAGGCGTCTCGACGAATTCGTCGGCCAGGAGAAGGTCAAGGAAGGGCTGAGGATCGCGATCGAGGCGGCGCGCGGGCGCCGGGAGGCGCTCGATCACATCCTCTTCCACGGCCCGCCGGGTCTCGGGAAGACGACGCTCGCCGCCCTCATCTCGGAAGAGATGGGCGTGGCCATCCGCACGACCTCCGGACCCGTCCTCGAGAAGCCGGCCGACCTGGTGGGGTTCCTCACGAACCAGAGCGTGGGGGACGTTCTTTTCATCGACGAAATCCATCGCCTGCGGCCGGTCATCGAGGAGTTCCTCTACCCAGCGATGGAGGATTACCGCGTGGAGGTCAGGATCTCCGAGGGGCCACATGCACAGACGATGACGATGGAGATCCCGCGCTTCACCCTCGTCGGCGCCACGACGCGCTTCGGGCTTCTCACAGCTCCGATGCGGGCGCGTTTCGGAATCGTGCATCGGTTGGGTTTTTATCCACCCGAGGATCTCGAGCGAATCGTTCAGCGGAGCGCCGAGCTCCTCGACATCGAAATGACCGAAGAGGGAGGACGGGAGTTGGCGCGGAGGGCGCGCGGAACCCCCCGGGTCGCCAACCGGCTTCTCCGCCGCATCCGCGACTATGCCCAGGTGCGCGCCGCCGGCGTGGTCAGCGGAGACGTCGCCCGCTCTGCCCTGGAGCTCCTCGACGTGGACGAATACGGGCTCGACGAGATGGACGGGCGGATCCTCCAGACGATTTTGGAGAAATTCGGCGGCGGGCCGGTCGGGCTCGCCTCCCTCGCGGTCGCTCTGAGCGAGGACACCGAAACGCTGGAGGAGGTCTACGAGCCCTTCCTGATCCAGGAGGGCTTTCTGATGCGGAGCCCCCGGGGGCGCATCGCGACCGCCCGCGCCTATCGCCGGTTCGGCTACACCCCGCCGGAAGGGGTCCCGGACCAGGGGTCGCTCTTCAGGGAGTGAGCGCTTTCGCACATCCCCGTGGCACGCGTCCGGACCTGTCCAGGACCGACGCGTTCAACTACGCACTTCCGGAGGGGCGCATCGCGCGTTATCCGGCCGAGCGCCGGGACGCGAGCCGGCTCCTCGTCGTGCCGCGGGGCCCTACCGGGGACGGTGAGGGACGGCTCGAGGTCCCGCCGGCCCCGCCGGAGCTCGCGCACCTCCACTTCTTCGATCTTCCCTCCCTTCTCGCGAGGGGCGACCTCCTAGTCCTAAACGAGAGCCGCGTCCTCCCCGTTCGCCTGATCGGGATCAAGCCGACCGGCGCACGCTGCGAGGTCCTGCTCCTGCGGCCCGTGGCTCCGGGAAAAGTGGAGAACGCCCTGCGCTGGGAGGCGCTCGTGCGTCCCGGGGCGAAGCTCAAGCCGGGGCGGAGGCTCGTGGTCTCCGGGGAGCTGACCGTGGTCATCGAGGAGGGGCTTCCCGACGGAGGGCGCATCGTGCGCCTCGAGACCGCGGGCCGCCCCGACGAAGTTCTGGAAAAATTGGGCCGGATTCCCCTTCCCCCCTACCTCGAGCGGGAGGACGAGCCGCTCGACCGTGAGCGCTACCAGACCGTCTACGCCCGCGAGCCGGGATCGGTTGCCGCGCCGACCGCGGGACTCCACTTCACGCCGGAGCTCCTCGAGGCAATCGAGGCGGGGGGTGTCGGCATCGCTCGGGTGACGCTCCACGTCGGCCCCGGCACCTTTCGCCCCGTAGAGTCCGAGAACTCCGGCGAGCATCGCCTCCACCGTGAATCGTGGAGACTTCCTCCCGAAACCGCCCGCGCGATCACCGAAACGCGGGCGAGGGGCGGACGGATCTGGGCGGTCGGAACCACGGTCGTCCGGACCCTCGAAGGAGCGGCCGATCCAGACGGCACGATCCGGGCGGGATCCGGCGAGACGGAGCTTTTCATCCGTCCCGGCCACCGGTTCCGCATCGTGGATGCTCTGATCACCAACTTCCACCTTCCCCGGTCCACCCTCCTCATGCTCGTCGCCGCCTTCGCGGGTTACCGGACGACGATGTTGGCGTATGAAGCCGCGATTGGCACCGGGTACCGCTTCTATTCGTACGGGGATGCGATGGTCGTGACGCCGGCGCATAGGGAGGAGGGGGAGTGAACACCGCGGAGTCCTTCGCCTTCACTCTCGACGCCGTCGAGGGAGCGGCCCGCACGGGGCGCTTCCATACGCCGCACGGAGTGGTCGAGACTCCCCAGTTCATGCCCGTGGGAACGCTCGGCGCGGTGAAGACCTTGTCGCCGGCCGAGGTTGCGGGGGTGGGCGCCTCGATGATCCTCGCGAACACCTACCACCTCTACCTGCGGCCGGGGCACCGGCTGGTCCACGAGCTCGGCGGACTCCACGACTTCATGCGCTGGGACGGGCCCCTCCTCACCGACTCGGGGGGGTACCAGGTGTTTTCCCTCGCCTCGATCCGCTCGATTCGTGACGAAGGGGTCGAGTTTCAGAGCCATATCGACGGGTCGCGGCATCTCTTCACTCCAGAGGGCGTCATGGAGATCCAGCGCTTTCTCGGTGCGGACGTCATCATGGCCTTCGACGAATGCCCTCCCGGCGGGTGCCCGGCGGAAGTCGCCCACGCGGCGAACGAGCGGACGCTGCGCTGGCTGGCACGGTGCAGAAGCCGCTTCGACGAACTCGTGGCTGAACGGGAAGGCCCTGCGCAGAGCCTCTTTCCCGTCCTCCAGGGAAACGTGTATCCGGAGCTGCGGCTCGGTCACCTTCGGGAGGTCCGGGCCATGGGGGATTGGGACGGTTTCGGGATCGGCGGCCTCTCCGTCGGAGAGCCGAAGGAAAAGATGTGGGCGACGCTCGAGGCCCTCGAGTCCGATCTCCCGGCCGACCGGCCGCGGTACCTGATGGGCGTCGGATATCCGGACGACCTTCTCGAAGCGATCGCCCGCGGGTGCGACCTCTTCGACTGTGTGGCCCCCACCCGGAACGCGCGCCACGGCACCGCCTGGACCTCGGCGGAAGGACAGGTGAACCTCAAGGCCGCGCGATTCCAGCGGGATACCGGGCCCCTCGACCCCGAATGCGACGCGGAGTGTTGCCGGCGTTACGACCGCGCCTACCTTCGGCACCTGACCGTGGCCGGCGAGGCCTTCGCCCACCGGCTCCTCTCCCTGCACAATCTCCGCTTCCTCATTCGGCTTGCCGAGGTGGCGAGACGGCGTGTCCGCGAGGGGCGCTTCGCGACTTGGAGCGCCGATTGGCTGGAACGGTACCGGGGCAAGGCGGGGTAGAGTCCCCGCGGCACGAGAAAAATCTCGGTGTGGAGTGAACGAAAAGGTGAACCCATCAACCGGTGCCTGTCCGATGGACGTGGAGGCCTAATTGAGCCCGATGCTTTCGATCGCGATCCAGGTCCTCCTGATCGGGGCGATCTTCTATTGGCTCCTCATCAAGCCTCAGCGGGACGAGAGGAAACGCCATCAGGCGATGGTGGCGGCGCTGAAGAAGGGCGACGAGGTCGCCACCGTGGGTGGGATCATCGGCACGATCGTCCACGTCGAAGAGGATCGGGTGACGCTCAAGACCGGCGAAAACACCCGGCTCGTCGTCGAGCGGCAGAAGATCAGCCGGACGGCCGCGCCTGGCACTTCGACCTGAGCGATCGTGCCCGCGGCCCTGAGGTGAACAAAGGAGTGGAGTGAGCGAGATGGCGGTGCGAGAGATCGTTATACTGGGCGACCCGATCCTTCGGGAAAAGGCGAATGCGGTGGAGACCTTCGACGAAGCTCTTCGGGAGCTCGTCAGGGACATGTTCCACACAATGGTTTTCGCCGAAGGGGCTGGACTCGCGGCCCCGCAAATCGGGATTCCGTTCCGCGTGCTCGTGGCCGACACCAGCCGCGGGGAAGAAGGAAAGGGTGAGCGCCACGCCGTCGTGAATCCGACGATCGTCGAGCTGGGTGTCGAGGAGGAGCGGGAATCCGAGGGGTGCCTGAGTGTCCCCGGGGTAAGCGACATCGTGAGCCGGCCGGGACGGGTGGTTCTCGAAGGATTCGACCCCATGGGGAGTCCTATCAGGATCGAGGCAGAAGGGCTGCTCAGCCGAGTTCTGCAACATGAAGTGGACCACCTGGAGGGGATTCTCTTCTTCGATCGGATCTCCCCGCTGAAGCGGCGGCTCCTCCTGAGCAAGTACAAAAAGCTCCTATTGGAGGAGAGTGCGTGAGGGTGCTCTTCTGGGGCACTCCGGACTTCGCCATCCCCTCTCTCGGAGCCCTGATCGGGGAGGGACACGACGTCGTCGGCGTGGTGACCCGGCCCGACCGTCCGGCGGGTCGGGGGCGCCGGCTGCGGGCTTCGCCCGTGAAGAAGGCCGCCCTCGAGGAAGGGCTCCCGGTCCTCACTCCCGAGCACCCGCGGGGAGAGGCTTTCCTGAACGCCCTCAGGCTCCTCGATCCACAGATCTCGATCGTCGTGGCTTACGGCCACATCCTCGTCCCGGAAGTGCTCGAACTCCCAGAGCTCGCGTCCTGGAATGTCCACGCTTCGCTCCTTCCCGAACTGCGGGGAGCGGCGCCGGTGAACTGGGCGATCGCTCGGGGTTACGAGACCACCGGAATCACGATCATGCGGATGACGGCGGGGATGGACGAGGGACCGATCCTCCTCCAGCGAGAGGTTCCGATCGCCCCCGACGACACCGCTTCCGTCCTTTATGCGCGCCTTTCCGAGCTTGGCGCCGAGGCACTGGTTGAAGCGCTCGGACTCCTCGAGGCGGGAATGGTGAAGCCTCGGGAGCAGGACCATGCGCGTGCGACCTACGCGCCGAAGCTCGACCGCGACGGGGCGCGGGTAGATTGGCGCCGCACCGCAGTGGAAATTGCGCGGCATGTTCGGGGAATGGACAGGATTCCGGGAGCCTGGACCACCCTCGACGGCGAGGCGATCAAGCTCTTCCGGCCGGCGGTAGTGGAGGCCGGGAGGGAGGCCGCCGAAGGAGAGATCCTCGTCGCGGATCCCGCCGAGGGGCTCCTGGTCCGGGCGGGGCAAGGAGCGGTTCGGATCGGTGAGGTGCAGCCGTCCGGGAAGCGCCAGATGAAGGCGGTGGACTGGCTCCGCGGGGGAGGCGCTCTCGTCGGGGACACTTTCCTCTGATTCCTCGCCTCCACCTGGTGACGGACGACCGGGTCCTCGCCTCCCCGGGGTTCCTCGCCGCGGCCCGGGAAGTGATGGCGGCAACGGGCGGGGGGGCCGCGTTCCACCTGAGGGGACCACGGACGAGTGGGCGTCGCCTCTGGGAGATCGGAAGTGCACTACGGCCCGGGGCACGAAGAGAGGGAGTTACCTTTCTCGTGAACGACCGGGTAGATCTGGCGCTCGTTCTCGAAGCGGATGGTGCGCACCTCGGCGAACGCAGCCTTCGGACCGCGGATGCACGGGCGATTCTCGGGCCAGGCGCTCTCCTGGGGTGCTCGGTTCACGACGCCCCCGGTGCGGGGAGCGCGGGCGAAGGGGCCGTCTCCGGTGCCGGCGCCGACTTCCTTGTGGCCGGACCGGTCTTCGCGACCCCATCGCACCCGGGGCGGTCGGGGATCGGGCCGGAAGGGCTCGGCCGGATCGTGACGGCAGGTCGAGGAATTCCGGTCGTCGCGATCGGCGGGATCACCGCGAAAACGATCCCCGCCGTGCTGGGCGCCGGCGCCCACGGCGTGGCCGTGGTCCGAAGCGCCTGGGAGTCGGTCGCAGTACGGAATGCGGTTTTGAAGCTCATGCGGGAGCTCGGTGGAACCGAGGAGGGTTCATGAGCGCAAAAGGAATGGAAACGAGGGTGGCCCCGGCCACGATCCGCCTCCGGGTGAACGGGACCGACAGGACCGTTCCCGCTGGCGAGACGGTGCGCGGGCTTCTCGAAAGCCTCGATCTCGTTCCCGCGACGATCGTCGTGGAGCACAACCTGGAGATCCTGGACCGCGCTACTTACGATCATATTCTCCTTCGGGAAGGGGACCGGCTCGAGCTCGTGCATTTTGTGGGGGGCGGATGACCGGAGGGACGACGGCAGCGCAGCTCCGGGCGGACGGACCCCTCCGTATCGCGGATCGGGACTTCACGTCGCGCCTGATCGTGGGGACCGGGAAGTACCGTGACAACGACATCATGGTGCGGGCGATCCGCGCGAGCGGGGCGGAGATGGTCACCGTCGCGGTGCGGCGGGTCGAGCTCGATCGTTCGCAGGATACCTCCATCCTTCACCACCTCTCGCCCGACGAGTTTTTCATCCTTCCGAACACGGCCGGGTGTTATACGGCCGCGGACGCCGTCCGCTACGCTCGGCTCGGCCGGGCGGCTGGGCTGAATGACTGGGTGAAGCTGGAGGTCATAGGAGACGAAAAGACGCTCCTCCCGGACGTCCACGCGACCCTCGATGCCGCGCGCACTCTCGCCGAGGAGGGTTTCAGAGTCCTCGCATATACGAACGACGACCTGATCACCGCCTTGAGGCTCGAGGATGCTGGATGCGTCGCCGTGATGCCCCTGGCTTCTCCGATCGGGAGCGGACTCGGGCTGATCAACCCTTATTACATCCGCGAGATCAAGGCGCGCCTCCGGGTGACCGTCATCGTGGATGCGGGGGTGGGGACGGCGTCGGACGCCTGCGCGACGATGGAGCAGGGGGTGGACGGCGTGCTCATGAACACCGCGATCGCGGCGGCCGACGACCCCGTCGCCATGGCGCGCGCCATGCGCCTCGGGATCGAGGCCGGACGGTTGGCCTACCTCGCGGGCCGGATGCCGAAGCGCGAGGTCGCGGTGCCGAGCTCTCCGACGCGCGGGATGCTCGACTGAGAGCCCGGGCGCTCGCGCTCCTCGAAGAGGTCGAGCGGGGGCGGAGGCTCGACGTGGCCTGGGAAGGCGCGGCCCCGACGCTCTCCCCAGCCGAGCGCGGGTGGGTGCAGGAGGCGGTGTACGGGACGCTTCGCCTGCGCGGCCGCCTCGACTTCATCCTGGGTCTCCACCTAACGCGCGGCCTCGACTCGGTCCCACCCCCCCTTCTCCGCATCCTTCGCCTCGGCGCTTACCAGCTTTTTCAAATGGGGTCCGTCCCGGCATACGCGGCGGTCTCCGAATCGGTGAAGTTGGCCAAGAGCGTGGGAGGCGCGAAAGGGGCCGGGCTGGTAAACGCCGTCCTCCGCGCGCTGGCGCTGGCGGGAACCGGACCCGAGCGATTTCCCGATTTCGCGGTGGACCCGGTGGCGAACCTCTCGACCTGGGGGTCGCACCCTCGGTGGCTCGTCGAACGATGGGTCGCCCGTTTCGGGGCCGAGGGGGCGCGCCCGATCGTCGAGGCGGGGAACCGAATTCCGGAGCTCTTTTTTCGGCCCGTGGGGCTCGGACCGCGGGAGGCCGCAGATCGCCTCGAGGCCGCCGGGATCGCTCCGGAGCCCGGACCGGAGGGCTCGCGGACCCTTCGGCTCCCCCGCGGCACCGATCCCCGGGCCGCCCTCGCGGCCTCGCCTGGAATCATCCAGGATCCTTCCGCGTCCAGCGTCGTCGGCTTCGCGTCTCCCCAGCGGGGATGGCGGGTTGCGGACCTCTGCGCCGCCCCGGGCGGTAAAGGAATTGGGATGATGGATTTGGGCGCCCTCGTCGTGGGCGCCGATCCGTCGCCGGCACGCCTCCTGAGGATGCGCGACGCGCTCCGGAGGCTCGGGCTTCCCGAGCGGCTGGCCGTGGCGCGAGCCGAAGCGCCGCCATTTAGAGAGTTGGACATGGCGCTCGTGGATGCCCCCTGCACGGGGACGGGGACGCTCGCCCGCCACCCGGACGCGCGGTGGCGGCTGGGTGCGGACGCACCCGAAGAGATGGCACGAGTCCAGGCACGAATCCTTGAGGGGGCGGCGTCCGCGGTGCGCACGGGCGGCGTCCTCGTTTACGCGACATGCACGCTCGAGGAAGAGGAAAACGAGGGAACCGTCCGGTCGTTCCTGTCGGGGCACCCGGACTTTCGGCTCGACGGCAACCCTGGAATCCTCCGGGTTCTCCCGGGAGGGGACCGCACCGACGGGGCCTTCGCGGCCCGGCTGAGGAAGGAGTCATGAAGCTCGGAGGATCGTTGCGACGTCGCCGGCCTTCTCGAAGCGGAGGAGAGGGCCACGGTACTCCCGACATTCGCGCGCTCCTCGAGGAGCGTCGTGTGCGTCTCGGGCTCCTGGCCCTGGGCGTGCTCCTCGCAGGGTCGGGATCGGGGTATCTTTACGCGACCCAGGTCATGTTCCCCGGAGGCGCGGAGGAGGTCCTCGACTTCCGCGAAGTGCCTGACTTGCTGGATCTTCCGATCGCGGAAGCGGAAACAATCGTGCGGGAGCGGGGGTTGCAGGTGGGCGCCGTAGACTCGATCCAACACCCGGAGGTCCCGGGTGGCACGATCCTCGGGCAGAGCCCACTTCCGGGACAGCTCGCCCTCCCTGGCGGAACGATCGAGTTGACGGTGAGCCTGGGACCGGAGCGCAGGGTCATTCCGGATGTCACCCGCCTGAGAGCGGACCGGGCGCTGACCGTGCTCCGGACCACCGGCTTCATGGTGGCCGTGGACTCGGTCGAGGCGGAGCTTCCCGGGGGACGAATCGTCGCGACCGTTCCTGCCGCTGGAACGGAGTTGGCGCTCCCTTCCGAAGTGCGGCTTACGGTGAGCCTGGGCCCGCCGCTTATCGCGATGCCGAACCTGGCCGGAGTGCAGGATGAGCGGGCCCGCGTCGTGCTCGATTCGCTCGGTTTGGTCCTAGGCGAGGTCGAAACGCGGTTTCGGTTCGGATTCAACCAGGGCGAAGTGCTCGAACACTTTCCCCCGGCGGATTCCCTGATTCCTGTGGGAACCGAGGTGCGGCTCGTGATTGGCCGGGGCTTTTTCTAAGGACCGTGAGGACGGGCGGCACGGCGGCTCCATCGAGAAACGCGCCCACGTACGGGGGCGGGTCGCGCCCGACTCGCAGATGACGAGGCGTCATGCGGAAGAAGTCATCCAATCTTGCCTACCTCATCGCCGCCGCCGGTGGGCTCGCGGTCGTGATCGCGGCGTGGCTTCTGCGCGACAATCCCGCGTTTCGCCCGATCGTCGGCGGGTCTGAAGCACCGGCCTTCACCGCGAACACCCTCGACGGGCAGCCCCGCTCGCTCGAGGACTTCGGCGACAAGGTCGTCCTCCTGAACATCTGGGCGACTTGGTGCCCCCCGTGCATCGAAGAACTTCCCTCGATGCAGCGCCTCTACGAGGCGCTCCAGGGGGAGCCCTTCGAAATCGTGGCGGTGAGCGTGGACGCCACGCTGGGGCAGGCAGACCCCGATGGAAAGATCGGAGGGAACGTCGGAGAGTTCGTCCGATCCTTCGGGTTGACCTTTCCGATCCTTCACGATCCCGGGGGAGAGATCCGGTACACCTATAAGACGACGGCACTCCCCGAATCGTTTCTGATTCGTAGGGACGGAATCGTGCACCGCAAGGTCTCCGGGGGGACGGAGTGGGACACTCCCGCCTGGATCGAGGAGATCCGGCGTCTCATGGACGAAGGGGACTAGACGGATGCCTTCGTTCTCGGGCTTCTTCTCAAGAAACTGGTCGCTCAAGGTCTCGGCTTTCGGGATCGCGCTCCTCCTCTGGGTCGCGGTCCGGGCTGAAGCCCCGAACCGCCAGGAGCTTCCGGGCGTCCCCGTCCGCGTGGACCTCCTGGATCCGCAGTGGGCGCTCATGGGCGATCCCACGCCCACGACCGTCACCGTGCGTTTCGGAGGTCCCTCCCGAGAGCTGATCAGCATGGCCCTGGAGCGTCCCGCCATCGTGATTCCGCTAGAGGATGTCACGTCCGGAGACACCGTCGTCGTCCTCCGGACCTCGTGGGTGCGCATCCAGGACCGGCCGGATGTCATCGCCGAGGACATCCAACCCTCTTCGGTGCGGATCTCGCTCGAACCTGTGGAGAGGGCCGAACGTCCCGCGGTCCCACGCTGGGAAGGAGAGCTCCCGGATCACCTCGCCCTCGCGGCGCTCCCGCGGCTCGAGCCCGGATCGGTCCGGGTCTCGGGTCCGCGGAGCCGTCTAGCGCTGGTGGATTCGATCTCTCTCCTCCCCATGAATCTCGGGTCCGTCACGGCTTCCGGAAGTTTCCCCGTGGAGGTGAATCCGGCGGGGCTCGAGGGGCTCCAGGTCCAGCCGATGAAGCTTCAAGCGGAGTTCCGGGTCGAAGACCGCACCGAGCGGATGGTGAGCGGCATTCCGATCGTTCTTCCGGAATCTCTCGCCGGCAACCCGGCGCTTACGCTCCGTCCCGCAACTGGTGCCGTGGTCCTGCGCGGGGCGCGGTCGGTCGTCGAGCGGGCCGATCCGACCACCCTTCGTTTTGTCGTTCAGGTCGAGGCGGGATCTCTTCCCGGAGCCGGACAGGAAGGAGAGTTTCCCCTCGTCCTCACCGGGCTTCCCTCGCTCCTCGAGGGTGAGCTCCGAGTGACGACCGCCGTGGTCCGGAACAGGAGTCAAGACGCCCCGTGACCGACCCGGTGGTCCTCGGGATCGAGACTTCGTGTGACGAGACATCCGCGGCTCTCCTTTGCGGCGATTCCGACCTCCTCGCTCACCTGATCCTCTCCCAGGATGTCCACGCGCTTTATGGCGGCGTCGTCCCCGAGCTCGCCGCGCGCGCGCATCTCGCGGTCCTCGACGACGTCGTCGAAGGAGCTCTGCGTGAGGGGGGAATCGCCCTTTCCGACGTGGACGCCATCGGGGTCACCGCCGGTCCCGGCCTCATCGGGGCGCTTCTCGTTGGGGTTTGCTGGGCGAAGGCCGCCGCATTCGCCCTCGGGAAGCCGCTTGTCGCCGTCCACCACATGGAGGCGCACCTCTTCGCGCCCTCGCTGGAAGACCCCGAGGCCCAGCCCCCTTTCGTTGCCCTCCTAGTGTCCGGCGGCCACACGCTTCTGATCCACGCGGAGGGGTGGGGCCGGTACCGACTTCTCGGCGAGACGAGGGACGACGCGGCCGGCGAGGCCTTCGACAAGGTGGCCAAGCTCCTCGAGCTCCCATACCCTGGCGGGCCGCGGGTCGAAGCCCTCGCGCTCGAGGGGGACGGGGAACGCTACGACTTCCCCCGTCCCATGCTTCGAAGCGACCAGTCGCCCGAGGATCCCGCCTTCTTCGACGTCTCCTTCTCGGGGCTCAAGACGGCGGTCGCGATCCAGGTACAGGCGACGCGGGAAGAGGCGGCGTTCGGGGGAGCGCGCGCGGACCTCGCCGCCGGATTCCAGGAGGCGGTCGTGGACACTCTCGTGTCGAAGACCTTGCGAGCCGTCGAGGCGACCGGATGCCGTCGCGTCCTCCTCGGCGGCGGGGTCTCCGCGAACCGGAGGCTCCGCGAACAGATGGTGGCGAGGCTCGGAGAGTCCGGGCGGGTTTTCCACGCCACGCCACGCCTCTCGCTGGACAACGGTGCGATGGTCGCGCGGGCCGCCGCCTTTCACCTCGCGGCCGGGAACACCGCCGGGTGGGACCTCTGTGCCGACGCGTCTCTCCCCTTCCCTGGGATGGAGTAAGCCCGGATGAGCGAGGTGACCGTCGTACACGGCTCGGACCTCCACTTCGGGAAGCCCCACGACCCCGTGGCAGCCGAAGCCTTCCTCGCCTCCGCCCAGGCGCTCGCGCCCGACCTCATCGTGCTTTCGGGCGACTTCACCCAGCGCGCGAAGGTCCGGGAATACGAGGAGGCGCGCGCCTATCTCGATCGGCTTCCCCGGGTCCCCGTCGTGGTGACTCCGGGAAATCACGATGTCCCCCTTTATCGCGTCTTCGAGCGGCTTTTGGCGCCCTACCGCAACTATCGCGAGCATATCGCGGACGAGTTGGATGCGGTGACCCGGATTCCGGGGGCGACGGTCGTGAGCCTCAATTCGGCGGCACCCCACCGTGCGATCGTGAACGGGAGAATCCGCCTCGCGCAGCTCGAATTTGCCCGCAAGGCCTTCGAAAGAGCCACGCCGGATGATCTGAAGGTTCTGGTGACCCATCACCATCTCGCGCCGGCGCCTGATTACGAAGGGGACCGCCCCCTTCCCGGCGGACGGGAGATTCTCGATGCCCTTGAAGCGATGGGGGTGGAGCTCGTCCTGGGTGGGCATCTCCACCGGGCCTATATCGGAAACTCCCTCGACGTGTATCCGGGGGTGGACCGGGACCGTGGGATCGTCATCGTGCAAAGTGGAACGACGACTTCTCGGCGGGGAAGGGCGCGGGAACGGGCCAAAAACACCTTCAATCTCCTGTCCGTCGGCGCTCGGCGCCTCGAGGTCACGCACTACATGTACTTCGAGGAGGTGTCCGGCTTCGCGCCCCAAAGCGTCCACACCTTTCCGCGCTCCCCTCGCCGCTGGTTCGAGACGTCCGCGGCTCCCGAGCGAGGCGCCGCCTCCGGCTCCGGTGCGAACCGGCCGGTCCGCGCCGAGGTGGGCCCATGAGGGTGCCTTCAGCGCGGCGGTTCGGGTGGCCTGGTGTAGGGGCCGCGCTTTTCGCCCTTCTGATCGCCCCGGCGACTTCCGTGGCAACCGCGGCGTCTTCCGGGTCGCTTTCCGCCCAGACTCCCTTGCGCCCCGAAGTCGTCTCCCTCGCGTTCGAAGGGAACGAGGCCTTCGGGGACCGCCAGATCGCGAGCCGAATCGTCACCAGGGAAACGGCCTGCCGCAGCAACGCGATTCTCCCCCTCTGTTGGATGGGCCTGAACTTCGCGCTCGATCGCTCCTACCTGAGCCCGGGGACCTTCGCCGACGACTTCGTCCGTGTCTATCGCCTCTATTGGGGGGCGGGGTTCCGCGAGGTCCAGGTGGACACGACGGTCACGCGCCATCCGGACAACAAGGCGGAGATCGTTTTCCGGATCGTGGAGGGAGAGCCCCACCACATCGTCTCGCTCACCCTTCTCGGGCTCGAGGAGGTTCCGAGCAGCTCGGTGACCGCGAACCTTCCCATCTCGGTCGGAGACCGATTCGACTTCGAGCTCCTCGAGGCGACCCGCGATACTCTCCTCAACCGCCTCAAGAACACCGGCTATGCCCGAGTGGAGGTCTTCCGGAACCTCTTCATTCCGGCGGGGACCCGGGAAGCGGAGGTGGAGTTCGACATCTACGCGGGCCCCCTCGCGCGTTTCGGAGAAATCTCCATCGAGGGGAATGCCGATGTCGCGGACGCCGTTATCCGGCGAACACTCCCCTTCCAGGAAGGAACCGTCTACAGCGAGTCGTTGCGCTTCGAGGCCCAGCGGAATCTCTACAGCCAAGAAATCTTCACCCACGCGGCGATCGACGAGGTCGCCGAGTCTCCTTCGGAAGCCGTCGTCCCCGTCCGCGTCACGGTGAACGAGGGCGACGGGCACCGGGTGCGCGCCGGCGGGGGATGGGACACGGCCGAGTGTTTCCACGCGGAGTCGCGCTGGTCGAGTCTCAACTTCTTCGGGGGGCTGCGGCGCCTCGTCGTTCGGGGGCGTGCCTCGAACCTCTTCACCCGGGGTCTGGACAGTTCGATTTGTTCGGGAGCGGGCACCGGGGTCTTCGGCGAGCTCAACTGGGTGGTTTCGGCGGACTTCACTCAGCCTTTCATCTTTTCGCCGAGAAACTCCTTCGCGGCCTCCCTCTACGCGGAGCGCCAGAGCCTTCAGAACGTCTTCGTGCGCCGCGCCGTCGGGCTCAACCTGAGCATCGCCCGGAGCATCGGCCGTGCCTCCTTCCTGACTCTCTCGTATCGTCCGCAGCTGGCGCGCCTCGATGCGGCGGAAATCTTCTTCTGCACTTCCTTCCTGATCTGCAACCCGGGCGACATAGACCTCCTTCAGTCGGCGAACCTCCTCTCACCCGTAGGCCTCTCGCTCACGCGAGACCGGACAAACCGGGTTGTTTCTCCGACCGGCGGCTATACACTCCTTGCGGATTTCGAACACGCCTCCGATTTGACGGGCTCGGACTTTCGGTACGACCGCGTTCTCGCGGAAGCCACCGTCTTCTTCGAGTTGGGGGAAAGGATTGGCCTCGGAGAGACTCTCGTCCTCGCCGGCCGTTTGCGGGGCGGTTGGCTCGGGGCAGATGCGTTCCGGGGGCTCGAAGGCGACTCTCCGGGGTCGGAGCGTCGAGTCGCGCATCCGCAGAAGCGGTTCTACGCGGGCGGTTCGACTTCGGTGCGCGGATTCTCGGAAAACCGGCTCGGGCCCGAGGTCATCTCGACACAGGTCGAGAACCTCGTTTTCCCGGTCGCGGACGACGCGGAGCCGGTATGTGCGCCCGCGGAGATCGTCGCCCTCACCTGCGACGCGTCGAACCTCCCTACAGGCCGATTTTTCGCGCGTCCAACGGGGGGGAGCCGGCTCGTCGAAGGGAGCGTCGAGCTTCGGTTCCCGATCCTCGGCGCCACCTTGGGAGGAGCGGCCTTCGTAGATTTCGGGCGGGTCCACGATGGGACGGCGAATTTCAGCTTCTCGGACATGGAGTTCACGCCCGGCGTTGGACTCCGCTACGCGACCCCCATCGGCCCGATCCGCGTGGACATCGCATACCACAAGCCTGAGTCCGCGGCGCTGCAGGTCGTGACCTCCCAGATCCGCCCCTTCGACACGGAAACGGACGCACCAGCGGACCGCCTCCGTTCCGGAGACCACACTCTCGAGTGGGTTCGGCTCGAAGACCTGGCCCTCCTGGGACCTCAAGTGACGTTGAGGGACGTAAGCGACAGCTTCTGGGATCTCGATCGGTTCCAGATTCACATCTCCATCGGCCAGGCGTTCTGAGCATGGCCATGGCCGTCCGCGTGGCGAGATGGATCGGCGTGGGGCTCGTCCTCCTGACCGTCGTCGTCCTCGCGCTCGCTTATCTCCTGATCCGAAGCCAGCCGGGGCACGACTTCGCCCTTCGACTGGGATTGCGCCAACTCTCCGGCCTGGTCAATGGCCAGGTCGCCGTCGCCGGAATCCATTCCAGCGGGCTTCTCCAGGGGTTCACCCTGCGAGGCCTGGCCATTCGCGACGCTGAGGGCCGCCCCTTCTTGGAGGCCGACTCGGTCCGGGTGCGGTATTCGTACCGGGAACTCCTCGCCCGCCGCATCGTCCTCGTTCCGGTTGGGCTCTGGGGTGCCGACATCACGATCGAGACGCTTTCTCACGGGGCGCGCTCGAATGTCGAAAGGATCTTCTTGCGTTCCGACTCCGCCACTGTCGGGGACGAGGCGCTCTCGGAGCCTTCCGAGGACGGCGGCCTCCGGGGCTTCTCGATCGCGCTCCGCGACGTGGAGATCCACGACGCGGGCTTCGTCTTGCGCCGCCCCATTCAGGATGGCGAAGGGATCCCCGACGGGATCGTCGAGGCCTCCCCGCAAGGGGGCGGCCCTCTTCAGGTGATCCGGTTCGACGACATCTTCGCCCGCCTCGTCGAGGGAAACATCCTCGATCCGGATCGGAGTGGAGAGGTGTTCGAGATCGAAGAGCTCTCGTTCACGGGTTACGTCTTCCAGAATCCGATTCGAATCGAGGAGTTCGAGGGGACCGTCGCGCGGGCAGGCGACGGACTTTCGCTCGACGTGGCGGTCCTCCGATTCCCCGGATCGGCGGTCCAGGGCACCGTCGCCGTGGACTGGTCGGGGTCCTCCGCCGACGGCGGTGTCTCCTTCGATGCCGAGCTCGGGGCGACTGAGCTGACCCTTTCGGACTTCCATTGGCTCGAGCCTCGACTTCCCGACGGGGAAGGGAGCGGGGACCTCACCTTCACCGGCACCTTCGGCAGTGGCTCGCTTCGCGTCACGGACGCTGTGATCCGCTCCGGACGGAGCCGGATAGAAGGCGCCTTCGGCCTCGACCTCGGGGACCCGATTCGCGTGGCGGACACCCAACTCGAGTTCGATCCTTTCGAGCTCGCCGCGGTGGATGTTTGGCTCGAAGAGCCTCTCGCGATCACCGGGCTCGCGACCGGCAACGTGTCGGTGCGGGGCCCCTTCGGCGCCCTCGTCCTGAACGGACGTGTCGAATACGTGGACCCAGCTCTCGACGTCCCGCCCCTCTCGGCGACCTTCACAGGCACGCTTCACGCAGGCGATCGCCTTGGCGTCACAGGGTTTTCGGTGGTCTCGGACACCTTCCGCTACGAGTCGCTTTCCGCCTTCGCACCCGAACTCGACTTCACGGGAGACGGGACTCTCCAACTGGTCGCCACCGGCCGCCTGGACGAAGGGATCGCGATCGAGGCGGAGCTCGAGCACTCGGTCTCCGGGGCGACGCGGTCCCAAGTTTCGCTCGCAGGCACCGTGGCTCGCACGAACGGCGAGATCGAAGTTGGCCTGGATGTGATCCTGGCCCCGCTTTCCATGGAGGGTATGGCGGCGGGGCTCCAGCGGGACCTTCCCGTTTCCGGAGATGTCCGGGGCGAGCTCCGCGCGGATGGGCCGCTCGGCGACCTGAGTCTCGGCGGGAGGCTGACGACCGTGGCGGGCGCGATCTCCGGGACGGCGCGCTTCGATGCGCGAGACCCCCTCCTTCGTTACAGTGCCGAGGGCTCCGTCTCGGGTTTCCGCGTGCCCGTGCTCGTTTCGGGGGTCCCGGACCGGACCGAGGTCACCGGGAGCTTCTCGATCGAAGGCTCCGGGGGCACGTTGGAGACGGTCTCGGGACAGGCCGAGGTGATGCTCGAGGAGTCGCGTGTCGCCGGGGTCGCGCTGGACTGGCTCGACGCGCGGCTCCGGGCAGAGGGCGGCCGGCTCCATGTGGACTCTCTCCACCTCTCCTCGCCCATTCTGGTCCTCTCCGGAACCGGGGACTTCCCTCTCAGGGAAGACGAGCCCGAGGGAGAGATCGTGATGACCTTCGAAGTCGAATCCCTCGAGGCCCTTCACCCCCTCATCTTCGGGGAAGACCCCATCGCAGTAGACACGCTGACCGCTCTCGAGCGCCAGGTGCTCCTGATCGAAGGAGTGGACCTGGACACGCTGGGGGTGAGCGGAGAGAACGTCCTCAACGGCCGCATGTCCGGGGAGGGGCGCGCCCGCGGCCGGCTCGGGGACGTGACGGCCGAGGCTTCGCTTCATATCGAAGAAGCCGCATACGGGGTGAGCACGATCGCGCGTGCGGAGGCCACGCTGACCGGTCACTGGATGGGGGAGGAAGGAATCGAGTTCGAGGCAAGCGCCGGCTTCGATTCGCTCGCGGTCGGGAGCTTCGCATTTCAGACTGGGTTGGCGGAGGTCCAATACGGCCAAGGAGAGGGGTCGTACATCCTCGAAGTGGAGGGGGTGAGCGGAGAGCAATACGAGTCGGCCGGAACGTTTGCGACCGATTCCCTCGGCTTCGAGGTCGTCGCGGACCGCCTCGTCCTGGAGATCGAAGACCTTTCGTGGACCCTCGCGCACCCGGCCATGGTGCGTGTGGAGGGCTTGGCCTTTCAGATCGACAGCTTCCAGATCGGCCGGCCCGCCGAAGGGACCGGGGAACCGGTCACCATTGCCGTGGATGGGCTCCTGGATCTGGAAGGCGTCTCGGACCTGCGTGCCCGGTTCGAGGGGGTGGAGCTCGCGCGGGTCGGGACTATTGCCCAGATGGAGACATTCCCCAGTGGTCTGACCGGCATGGAGATTTTGATCGTGGGCCCCGCGAGCTCGCCCACGATCCAGGGGGACTTCCAGATCCGCGACTTTTCCCTGAACGGGACCACCCTGACTCTGGTGGAAGGCACCCTCCACTACGAAGACAGGGGCCTCCGGGCCGAAGTCGTGGGCGAGCTGGATGGTCGGGAGCTTCTCACGGCGAACGGCACCTTCCCCGTGGATCTCGCCTTCCAGGAGCTCGAAACCCGGATCCCCGACGAGGAGATCGACGCGACGCTCACCCTCACGGACTTTCCCGCCGCCACGGCGCTCGCGTTTCTCAGCGTCCTCGAGGAGGTGCAGGGCACGATCGAAGGGCAGATCGAACTCGGCGGCACCACGCGTGACTTTAGCCCGAGCGGAGAGATTCGCTTGCGGGGGGGGTCGGTGTTTCTCGCGGAGCTCGGCATTCGCCCGTCGGAAATCGACGCGGACTTCCACCTCCGCGAGGACGGCTCCGTCGGGATCGAGGCCACCGTGCGCTCCGATGGGATCGCCACCATTTCGGGCGGGCTCTCCCTTTCGGACCTCACCGATCCGGGCTTCGATGCCATCTCGGTCAGAGCTTCCGGATTCCAGGCCGCGAATCGCCGCGATCTCGCGGCGCGGGTCGGTGCGGATCTCCTTCTGACGGGATCGTACCGCGGAGCACGGGTGGACGGCATCCTGGCCATCGAGGAGGGGGAGATTTCTCTCGAAGAGTTCGCACGTTCCGCGCAGGTGATCGATCTGTCCGACCCGAACTTCTTCGACGTGGTGGACACGACGATGATCGCGGTTCGGCCGACCGAGGAGGGAGGACAAAATGCCTTCCTCCAGAATCTTAGGGTAGAAGTGGACGTCGATCTCGAGCGGGATTTCTGGCTCCGGAGCCAGGAAATAAACGTCGAAATCGCGGGGGACTTGAGCGCAGTCTTCGACCGAAGAACTCGGGAACTCCTCCTCGTGGGGACGCTCGAGCCGGTGCGGGGCACTTACGATGCGTACGGCCGGCAATTCCAGGTCCAAGGGGGGTCCATCGGGTTCGTCGGTACGCCGGGGATCAACCCGACGCTCAGCATCAACGCGGTCGCCCGACTGCGAAGAGAGGGAGGAGAGCCCTTAAACGTCCTCGCGCAGGTCCGCGGAACGCTCGTGGATCCGCGTGTCTCGCTCTCGTCGGACTCCCAGCCGCCGATCGCGGAGTCGGACCTGATCAGCTATCTCCTCTTCGGCCGTCCCTCGTATGCGCTCTCAACCGGCGAGTCGCTGAACCTGCGCGCCGCGGTGGCATCACAGGCGAGCCAGATCTTCGCCTCCTCCATCGCGTCGGGAATCGGATCCCTGGTGGGGCGCGGGTTCGGTCTGGACTACGTGAACGTGACCCAGGCGGACGACCCGGTCGGAATCGGCTCCGCCGCCGGACTGACGGGGACCTTTGCCCACACCCAGATCGAGCTCGGCCAGTACCTCGGGCCGAACCTCTTCCTGGCCGTGCTTCTCCGGCCCCTCGGGGGACTCCAGGCGGGGAGTCAGGCGCAGATTCCCGGCGCCCGCATGGAGTGGAAGTTCACCGACACCTGGTCCATGGAAGGGTTCGTCGAGGACCGCTTCGCCCGAGAGGGTAGCTCCGGATTCGGGGAGTTGGGGCTCCGCCTTTCGAAGGTTCTGGGGCTCTCGATCTTCCGCGAGTGGGGTTACTGACCGGGGGCAACCGTCCGCGCCCTCGGGGGTATTACCAAGGGTTCGGCAGGCGGCCCGCGGCGAACGGGTGGACGAGATCCGTCCGGGAGGGCACGCACCGGTCTTTCAGGGAGTGAACGACGACGATGCAGCGGCTCAAAGTTTTTATGCTGATGGCGGGGCTCACGGCCCTTCTCGTAGTTCTGGGTGGCTATTTCGGCGGCCAGCAGGGCGCGATTCTCTTCTTCGTCCTCGCCGCCGTGATGAACTTCGGGATGTATTGGTTCAGCGACCGGGCCGTCCTCCGGATGTATCGGGCGACCATCATCGAGCCAAACGATGCTCCGGAGCTCTACCAGATGGTGGATGCCCTCCGCCGCCGGGCCGATCTGCCCATGCCCACTCTCGCGATCGCGCCCTCCGATCAGCCGAACGCCTTCGCCACTGGAAGGAGTCCCCAAAAGGCGGTCGTCTGCGTCACGCGAGGGCTGCTCGGCCTGGTCGACCGGCGTGAGCTGGAAGGCGTGATCGCCCATGAATTGGCTCACATCAAGCACTACCACATGCTTGTCTCGACCGTGGCGGCCACGATGGCCGGGGCGATCGCGCTCCTTGCCTCCGTTGCTCGCTGGGGAGCGATCTTCGGTGGAGGGAGGGGCGGCGACCGGAATCCGATCGCCCTCCTCGTCATGACGATCGTCGCGCCCATCGCGGCGATGGTCGTGCAGATGGGGATCAGCCGCGCGAACGAGTTCCAGGCGGACCGGACAGGCGCTGCCATCGCGGGAAATCCGGACGGCCTGGCGAGCGCTTTGGTGCGCCTGGAGGAGGCCTCCCGCCGGATTCCCATGCAGGTGAACCCCGCAGCGGCCCACCTCGCAATCGTGAATCCGCTCGCGGGGGTGCGTGGTCAGGCCTTCCTGACCCTCTTCCGCACGCACCCTCCGACGGAGCAACGAGTCGCCCGCCTCCGGGAGCTCAAGGGCTCGGCGCTCTGACCCGCGCTCCGGCGCCCTTTCCCCCGCACCTCTTCCCCCGACCGGGCACCGGCCATGGCGCGTGACGCGCTTGTGATCAGGGGTGCCCGGGAGCACAACCTCCAGAACGTCTCCCTGGAGATTCCGCGCGAGCGCCTCGTCGTCATCACCGGGATCTCCGGGTCGGGGAAGAGCTCGCTCGCCTTCGACACGATCTACGCCGAGGGGCAGCGGCGTTACGTGGAGTCGCTCTCCGCCTATGCCCGCCAATTCGTCGGGCTGATGGAAAAACCGGACGTGGACGCGATCGAGGGTCTCTCCCCCTCGATTTCGATCGAACAAAAGACGATCTCTCGTAACCCGCGCTCCACGGTCGGCACCGTCACCGAGATCTACGACTACCTCCGCCTCCTCTGGGCCCGCGTCGGGACGCCCCACTGCCCGACCTGCGGGCGCCCCATCCTCCGGCAGTCCTCCTCGCAGATCGTGGACCGGGTCATGGAGCTGGGAGAAGGGGCGAGAATCCAGGTCCTGGCGCCCCTCGTTCGCGGGCGGAAGGGGGAATTCCGCGACGTCTTCGAAAAGGCGCGCAAGGAGGGCTTCGTCCGGGTCCGGGTGGACGGCGAGACCCACGAGCTCTCGCGTCCGCCCAAGCTCAACCGGTACGAAAACCACGACGTCGCGGTGGTCGTGGACCGCCTCCTCGTGAACGCGAAGGATCGCGCGAGACTTGCCGACTCGGTCGAGATGGCGCTCCGCACCGCGGGCGGCATGGTCGAGGTGCTCGAGCATCTACCGGGGGGGAAGGAGCTTCGCCCCCACCTCTTCAGCGAACGTTATGCCTGCATGCACTGCGGGACGAGCCTCCCCGAGATCGAGCCCCGCCAATTTTCCTTCAACTCCCCCTACGGAGCCTGCCCGGAGTGCGACGGGCTTGGGACCAGGAGGGAGGTGAGCGCGGAGCTGATGATCGGGGACTCCTCCCTCTCCATTCTGGAAGGCGTCATCCTCCCCTGGGGCGAGCCGGGGGGACAGCTGCGCCAGTCAGTCGTCCCCGGACTCGCCGTAGCCTACGAGTTCGATCCCAAGGCTCCCTGGGAGAAGCTCACCGAGGAGGCGCGTCACGCGGTCCTGTTCGGCTCCGGGACGATGAAGATCCGCTTCCCTTACAGGCGCGGCGGCAAGAGCCGGAGTTACACCGAAGTCTGGGAGGGCGTGGTGGGAAACGTCACGCGGCGCTACCGCGAGACCTCGTCGGATGCGGTGCGCCTCCAGCTTGCCGAGTACATGACCGCCCAGCTATGCGCGGCCTGCGGCGGATCGCGCCTCCGCCCCGAGTCCCTCGCGGTGACGGTTGGAGGGAAGTCGCTCGGGGAGATCGGCTTCATGTCCATTGGCGAGGCGGGGAGTTTTTTCTCCGGGCTCCCCGTCGGCGGATCCGGTCTTCCGGCTCCCATCGCGGGCCCGATCCTCAAGGAGGTCCGAGAGCGGCTTCGCTTCCTCGAGGACGTGGGGCTCCGGTACCTCACCCTGGGGAGATCCGCGGAGACTCTTTCGGGCGGAGAGGGCCAGCGGATCCGGCTCGCCACGCAAATCGGAAGCCGCCTGGTAGGCGTTCTCTACGTCCTCGACGAACCTTCCATCGGCCTGCACCAACGCGACAACGCGCGGCTCCTTGCCACCCTCGAAGCGCTACGCGATCTCGGCAATACCGTCCTTGTCGTGGAGCACGACGAGGAGACCATCCGGAGCGCCGACTACGTCGTGGACCTGGGTCCGGGCGCGGGACGGCACGGGGGGCACGTCGTCGCAGCCGGCACGGTCGCCGAGGTCCTGGCCGTCGAGGAGTCCCTCACCGGCGCCTATCTGCGAGGGGACCGGAAGATCCCGTTCCCGGAATCGCGGCGACCGCCGGACCCCGGGCGGAGCCTTCGACTCAAAGGGGCGGCGGGACACAATCTCCGGTCGGTGGATGCCGAGCTTCCGCTGGGATGTTTTATCTGTGTGACTGGTGTGTCGGGGTCGGGAAAGTCCACCCTCGTCAACGAGACGCTGTATCCGGCTCTCGCACGGCACCTGCACGGTGCGCGACTCCTCCCGCTGGCGCACGCGACGATCGAGGGGCTCGACCAGGTGGACAAAGTCATCGAGGTGGATCAGTCCCCGATTGGCCGAACCCCGCGCTCGAATCCGGCGACCTATACCGGAGTCTTCACACCCATCCGCCAGCTTTTCGCCGAGTTGCCGGAGTCCCAGATGCGCGGATACGACCAGGGGCGGTTCTCCTTTAATGTGAAAGGGGGGCGCTGCGAGGCGTGCGCGGGGGACGGAGTCGTGAAGATCGAGATGCACTTTCTCCCCGACGTCTACGTTCCGTGCGACGTTTGCCGCGGGAAGCGGTACAACCGCGAGACGCTCGACGTGCTTTATCGTGGCCGGAGCATCGCCGATGTCCTTGCGATGACCGTGGACGAAGCGCTCGAGCTCTTCGGGCCGGTTCCGAAGATCCGGGAGAAGCTTCAGACGCTGTCGGACGTCGGGCTCGGGTACGTACACCTGGGGCAGTCGGCGACGACGCTTTCCGGAGGAGAGGCCCAGCGGGTCAAGCTTTCGGCCGAGCTCTCCAAGCGGGCCACCGGGAAAACGGTCTACATCCTCGACGAGCCGACGACCGGGCTGCACTTCCAGGACGTGAAAGTCCTCCTCGAAGTCCTGCACAAGCTCGTGGACCTGGGGAATACCGTCGTCGTGATCGAGCACAACCTCGAAGTCGTGAAGACGGCGGACTGGATCCTGGACCTGGGGCCGGAGGGAGGGGGAGGGGGCGGGCGGATCGTCGCGGCGGGGACGCCCGAGGAAGTGGCCGTCACGGCGGAGTCGCTGACCGGACATTATCTGGCGAAGGTGCTCGGTGGAGTGG
>JBBEBG010000015.1 GCA_040882465.1 Gemmatimonadota bacterium | reverse complement strand
TTTCGTTGGTGGACGGTTCGGACCGCCGAGTCGCTGGGGCTCCGGGGTTGGGTGCGAAATCGTCCCGACGGCGCCGTTGAGGTGCACTTCGCGGGCTCCCGGGAAGTCGTGGAGCGGATGGAGGCGGCGCTAGGCCATGGCCCCGGGGGAGCGCGGGTGGATCGCGTTGCGGGTCACGGGGAAGCGTCGGCGCTCCCGGAACAGGGCTTCGAAATCCGATGACACAGGCATATGACGTGATCGTGGTGGGGGGTGGGCACGCCGGAATCGAGGCGGCCGCGGCTTCCGCGCGCCTCGGCGTGCGGACACTCCTCGTCACGCCGGACCTCTCCCGAATCGGACAGATGAGTTGCAATCCGGCGATCGGCGGGGTTGCGAAGGGGGTGGTGGCCCGGGAGGTGGACGCCCTCGGGGGAGTGATGGGGCGGGCGACGGACGCCTCACGAATCCACTTCCGGATGCTGAATCGCTCGAAGGGTCCCGCCGTCTGGAGCCCGCGGGCACAATGCGACCGGGGTCTCTATCCTCGAGCGGTGCGAAGGATTCTGGACGATCTCGAACAACTCGACCTCTTCCAGGAGATGGTTTCCGGGCTTTGGATGGAGGGGGAGCGAGTCGGAGGGGTCGTCACACGCGGAGGCCTGTGTTTTTCGGCGAGTGCGATCGTCGTGACTGCCGGGACCTTCCTCCGTGGGAAGATTCATGTGGGAGGCGAGGCGGGGATCGAGGCGGGAAGGGCCGGTGAGGCGCCCTCCGTGGAGCTTGCGGAAGCGCTGGAGGCGAAGGGGCTCGAAATGGCCCGGTTCAAGACCGGCACGCCTCCTCGAGTGGACGGCCGTACCGTGGACTTTTCCAAGGTAGAAGTCCAGGCGGGGGACTCGCAGGACTACCGGTTCTCCGCCTATGTGGAGGAGAGGGTCCCCGAGCAGAGGGTCTGCTGGATCACCTGGACCGGAGAGGGGCTGAAGCGCGTCGTCCAGGAGAACCTGGGGCGGAGCGCCCTCTATGGGGGCGAGATCTCGGGCCGGGGGCCGCGGTATTGTCCCTCGATCGAAGATAAGATCGTGAAGTTTCCGACGGCCGCGCGGCACCAGGTCTTCCTCGAGCCGGAGGGGCTCGAGACCACGGAGCTCTATGTGAACGGCCTCTCGACCTCCCTTCCGGCCGACGTTCAGGAGGCCTTCATCCGAACGGTCCCGGGCCTCGAGGACGCCCGCATCACGAAGCTCGGCTACGCCATCGAGTACGACTACTTCCCGCCCCACCAGCTGCGGCACACCCTCGAAGTCCGCGCCGTCCCCGGGCTTTTTTTCGCCGGCCAGATCAATGGCACGACGGGATACGAAGAGGCCGCGGGACAGGGAGTCGTGGCCGGGGCCAACGCCGCGCTCCAGGTTCTCGACCGAGAGCCCTTCATTCTGGAGCGGGATCAGGCGTACATCGGAGTCCTCGTGGACGACCTCGTCACGAAGGGGGTGGACGAGCCGTATCGCCTCTTCACCTCACGAGCGGAGTTCCGGCTTCTTCTTCGTCAGGACAACGCCCCCGAGCGCCTCGGCCCGCTCGCGAGAAAGAATGGGCTTCTCCTCGAGGGTCAGGAGGCGGCCCTCGAAGGACGGTTGAACCGCCGGAGTGAGCTGCTCGACTGGTTCCGCTCGACCAAACTCCATCCCGAGGCCGTGAATCCGCTTCTGAGGGCGGCCGGGAGCGCCGAAGTGGCCCGACCGGCGCGGGGAGAGGAATTGCTTCGGCGTCCGGGTGTCCGGGCCCTCGATCTCGCGGAGGCCGGAGGCGCGCCCTTCGGGAAACACGAGGAGCAGCTCACGGCGGTCGAAGTCGAGGTGAAGTACGCCGGATATGTGCTCAGGGAAGGGGAGCGGGCCCAGCGACTCCGGGCGCAAGCCGAGTTCTTGCTCGCCGAGGACCTCGCTTACGGCGAATTCGTGACTCTCTCCCGTGAGGCCCGGGACAAGTTGGCTCGGGTCCGCCCCCAGAATCTGGCGCAGGCGGGGAGGATTCCGGGTGTTTCGCCGGCCGACCTGCAGAACCTCGTGTTGGAGGTGCGGAAGAGGGCAAAGGGGGCGCGCCGGAGTTAACACGAAGTCGAGTTCTTGTTCGTGTGTTACGCCCGGCTTGGGATCGGAGGGCGCCCTCTCCACGAGGCGATTGATCCCGAGGGTCTATACAAACCATCCAAAACACTTGCCGGCAGGTCACATCCGTCCGTTCCGGCCGGGGCACGATCTGTTGTAAGTCTCAGTCCACCAAAGAATTGCAGCAGTAATCATACGACTGCACAGGCTGGTATGGCCTTCCGGAGCATCGGCTGATTCCACTAGGGGTGAACCACAGCGACCCAAACGGACGAGCCGCTCCCAATGAGGCTCGAACTCTGTGGCGGGGACGCCACGAAAATTCGTTCTGACTTCTGGTCTCGAAAACCGGGAACCGTGATCTGCCCGCGGGTTCGGTTCCGCCCGCCGGCAGCCGCTCGGTCGCATTCGGATTTCCCTTTTAATTCCTTAAGAAACGCCCGTCGCCGGACCTGAAGCCTGGGGGTCGGAGATCGGCGTGATCTTCCCTGCCGTGAACGGCCTCGACTCCCCTGCGGCGGCCAGGTGCAAACTCCACGAAAACAGTGCGCGAAGTTCGGAAGTCATTTCTGAAACGGCGCCCTCTCGGGTGTCCCCCCGCTTTCGCTCCCCTTAAGAGTTTTTGGCTTAACCAAGCCATTTGAGGCCGCTGCAGGTCGGGCGGCTCCCTCTGGGTTCATTGTTTGCCCTCTCCACACGTGAGGCAAGGAAGCGCCGCAGGAGCTCAGCACCTGCTGCAACTATCCAACACGAATACACCGCCAATCGGGTCGAAGTCCAAGCGCGACAGGCTCTGAAGCCCGGCCTTGGCTGAAAGGAATAAGATGAAGGTGCATAGACCGAAGGCTAAAAGTGATCGCCTGCGGGTGCGCAGCGGGTGGAAGGGCGCGCCCCGGGCGACTTCGACGACGGCCTGGGCGTTTCTCGCCCTGGCCCTCGCCTCCTGCAACTCTTCCGCTACCGGACCCACCCTGCTCGACCAGGACGCGCTCGAGTTCAATGTTGTTGACGGCGTCGTTGACGGTGTCGTCGGTGAGACCGCGGATGATGCGGTGCGAGTGCTGGTTACAGACAATATTGGAAGACCGGTTCCAAATGTGGCGGTGGACTTCGCCCTCGGTGCGGGTGGCGGGTCGGTCGCTCCCTTGCAGGCCGTGACCGGATCAAACGGTGTCGCGGAGGCGGTTTGGACCTTCGGCGAGCGCGCCGGCCAGCAGGTGCTCGAGGCGAGCATTCAGGACAACAGATCTCGATGGAATCGGCGCAAAGTAGAGATCCGTGTCCGAGCCCGGGCGAGTACGCCCGACGTCGTGTTTGTCTCGCCGAGCGCGGCTTCGATGGAAGTAGGATCGACCCGCCAGTTGGTGGCCCAGGTCGTGGACCGATATGGAAACTTGGTTCCAGATGTTGCACTGACTTGGAGTAGCTCCAGTCTCACACGAGCGAGTGTGGATGGGGCGGGAAGCGTCGTCGCGGTCGGGACGGGATCCGTGACGATTACTGCGGAGGTGAACTCTGCCACCGGCTCGGCAGCCTTCGGCGGGGTCGCACAGGCAGCCGCGCCAACGATCAAGGGATGGGCGACCATTACGATCACTTCGCGGCCTCCGCCACCCGTGGACGAGCCGGGAGAGGGTGGGGGGACCATCCCGCCTACCGAACCGCAACCGGAGCCCCAGCCGGAGCCCGAGCCACAGCCGGAACCCGAGCCGCAGCCGGAGCCCGAGCCACAGCCGGAGCCACAGCCGGAACCCGAGCCGGAACCCGAGCCGGAGCCGGAGCCGGAGCCCGAACCTGAGCCCGAGCCCGAACCTGAGCCCGAGCCCGAACCACAGCCGGAGCCCGAACCACAGCCGGAGCCCGAACCGGAACCTTCCGCGCCGGCCCCGACCGGGATTCCCGGTCAGGTCACCGATCTCAGGGTCACGTTGGTGACGACGAGCTCGGTCACGCTACGCTTTACGCAGGTTGACGATGGCACCGGAAACCCCGCCAAGTCGCAGGTTCGCTACCGGACCACGCCGATGGGATGGGGGTGGGGAGGTGCTTCACCCGTGACGCAGGGCACCTGCTCGGGGGTCGTTACGGGCGCCGCAATCGGAAGCACGGTGACCTGCACTGTCCAGGGCCTCAATCCCGGCACCAGCTACGACTTCCAGATGGTTTCCTACCGGGGTTCCTTGGACACCGGCGGGGCGGTCTTCGGGCAGCTTTCCGTGGTCCCCACCGGGGTAACGGTGTCGGCTCCGTCGGTCGGAACGGTTGCTATCTCGCCGGACGGGGGTACCATTGTCGTCGGCTCGACGCTCCAGCTGAGCGCAGTGGCCAAGGACGCGCAGGGGAACACTGTCTCCAATCCTGGCCTGACCTGGGGGAGCCTGTCGAGCAATGTGGCATCCGTGACGAGCTTGGGACGCGTGACAGCAAACTCTGCGGGAACGGCGCTGATCGTGGTGTCAGCCGTCTGTTGCGGCGCGGACACAGTCCTAATCACTGTGCAGGCGGCCCAGACTCCTCCTCCTCCGCCAGCGATCGGTACGATCGAGATCACCCCGGACGGCGGAACGATTGTCGGGATCGGCTCGACCTTGCAGTTGAGCGCGACGGCCCGGGACGGGAACGGAAACGTGGTTTCCAATCCGGGACTCTCCTGGACGAGCCTTTCCAGTCTCATCGGGAGCGTGAGCCCGACCGGTCTCGTTATGGGGAACGCCGCGGGGACGGTGCGGATCGTGGTGTCGGCAAGCTGCTGCAGCGCGGACACCGTTACGGTCAACGTACAACAGGCCGCGGCACTCCCGCCCACTCCGGCGTCGGGGGTTTGGTTCGAGGAGACGTGGGCGGGGTACTCGTCCCTCCCCCAGTACGGTTCCGCGCCGGGGATCCATTGGGCCCAGAACTCGACGATCGAGACCGGGACCCTCTTCGATGGATCCACGGGCCGATTCGTCCGGTCTAGGTACCCTGGGAACGGTGGAGATGGGACCG
>JBBEBG010000014.1 GCA_040882465.1 Gemmatimonadota bacterium | reverse complement strand
GAGACCGGTGCCAACGAGGCGGGCCAACCGGAATGAGGGGGCGGGGTTGCCGGAGTGGGCGACCGGGGCCAAGGAGGAGGCGCGACTGGAGCGTTGGCGGCTGGGACCGCCGGAGTGTGGGGGCGGAGCGCCCGGAAGGATGGGGCAACGCTGCCGGAGGGACGGGGCCGACCGACCGGCGTGAGCTGGCCGGGCGGCCGACGCGGATTACGGGAACTCCGCCACTCATGCGGGTGGCGCCGCTCACGCCATTCGAAAGACCATCGCCAGGGCCTCCAGAAACTGGAGATTCTCGACGGCTTTGCGCAGGAGACCCGGACCGTGGTCTCCGCCCGAATGCCCAAAGAGGCCGAGGACGCGCACCGATAAGTCGGGGGCCCTGGAGCGCAAGATCTCCTCGAGATGAAGCGTTTCGGTGTAGGGAATCAGCCGGTCGGATCGGCCATGCAATAGGCGAACTGGAACACTTATTCTTTCTATTTGGGGAGTCACCTCGTGTAGCCTCGGAGATTCCGACTCACGAGCGCGCGTCATCTCTGCGGCGATCGAGTCAATCAACGCTTGGGCTCCTCTTCCTTCAGTCCAACTTGGAGTTACGTCGCCATCCGTCTTCGGCGGCACGAACTGATCGAAGACGGATTGATCTTCGGGGCGGAGCACGCTTCGCAGGGCTTCCTTGATCCCATCGAGCGACGGATCCTCGGCGTCCACCTGGCGTTCCCCCGCCTCGAAGGCAAGCGAATGGAGCGCCTCGATCACTGCGCGATGGTGCCGTAACGCCGGCACGTGCGGAAGGCAGTTCGCTCCCATGATCCAACGAGCATAGGGATCGGGAAGGAGCCGGTGAGAGGCACCTCGCCAACGGTGCTCGCCCGTAAAGGTGAAGCGGAGGGTCCGTTCGAGGTCGGCGTATCCGCCCCATGCGACGACCCCGCGGAGTCGCGGCGCCAGTTCCGTGTCCGAAGCGGCCAGGAGCACTTGTGGGGCCCCGAAAGAGAAGCCCACAAGAAGCACGCCGCCGGGAGCGGTTCCAGGGGCTCGGTCGAGCCACTCGACAGCGCCGCGGAGAACGTTCTGCGCCCTTTGAGGAGCGAATCGGAGGTTGGTCCAATCCGGGATCTCGGGAAGGAGGACCCTCCCCCCGGTCGCAGCCAGCGCGCGCGCGAATCGGAGCATTCCGGGATGAGCGCGGCCTCGCGGCGTCATCCCGTGGAGGACGACCCACCCCCGCCGTGTCGAGCTATCGCGCGCGCTGGAACCGTCAACTGCATTCGAGCCTCTGTGCGGGCTGGAGCCGGCGCGGGCCTTAGTCCCTTCGCGCACCCTAGTCCCTTCGCGCACCTTCGTCCCTTCGCGCACCCTAGTCCCTTCGCGCACCTTCGTCCCTTCGCGCACCTTCGTCCCTTCGCTCTCCTTCGAGCCTTTGCGCACCCCCGCACCCTCCTGCGGCGAGATCAGGGTCGCGGGGACGGCCTCCGCGCCCTCCCCCAGGGGAATCTGAACTTCGGAGTGCGAGACCGCCCCTGGCCGTCCGGTCCATGAACGTGCGAATCGAAGCGCGGAAGGAAGCCCGGTGAGCATGGGCCAAGTCTACCGATTGCGGCGGGGGTCGGGCTATGGTTGTCGCGCGTAGCATAGGGACACAGTGCGGGGCCCTCCCGGTGGAGGCGGCTGGGGCAGGACGCCGCGTACCGCGCCCGGTGTGCCCCTTTCTCTCCCCGTCGGGCCTCGGTATCTATAGGCGACCCGACGACTTCCCAGAAGATCCTGAGCACGCGGGGCGGGCCCCGCGCGCGCAGGGTCGTTGAGCTCGATGACCGAGAAGCGACCCCCCTACCTCCACGCGGCGGGAGCGGCCGGCTCCGCTCTTGTCCTCTACCTCCTGACCCTCGCTCCCACGACCTGGTTCTGGGATACGAGCGAGTACATCGCCACGGCGTTCATCATGGGGATTCCCCACCCCCCCGGGAATCCACTCTTCGTCGTGGTGGGAAGGGTCTGGATCCTCCTCCTCGAGCTGACCGGACTCCCGGTCGCGGTACGCATCAACGTTCTGGCGGCCACCACGTCGGCGGTTGCGACCGGCTTTTTCTTCCTCGTCACGCACCGGGTCCTCGGCGGGTGGATGGATGGGGCCACTGGAGGCGGGAAATGGGGTGCGTCGGGAGAACGGGGAGTTGCCAGGACCGGGGGAACTACACGGAACGGAGGGGGGGCACGGACAGGCGAATCACCACGGACAGGGGAATCACCACGGACAGGGGAAGCGCCACGGAGCGGGGAGGCGGCGAGGAACGGAGATGCGAAGGACTCGCGTCCCTGGGATCCGGAGCGTTGGGCGAGCCGGATGCCCTTGGTCGGCGCCTGGTGCGGGGCGCTTCTCGCGGCGACCGCGCTGACGGTATGGAACCAGTCGAACGTGAACGAGAAGGTCTACACGCTGAGCGTGTTGATCATCGCGGTCGTCTCATGGCTGGCCCTCCGCTGGCTCGACCGGAAGAACGAGCCGGGGAGCGTGATGCTTCTGGTGCTGGCCGGCTACCTGATGGTGCTCGGCTCGACGAACCACCTCATGTCCCTGCTTCCGGGACCGGCGCTCGTCGCGCTCGTTCTCACGGAGAAGCCCTCGGTTTTCCTGAATCCCAACCTCTGGATCCGTGGGGTGGCCGCAGTCCTGATCGGGCTCGCCTTCAACTTTGTCCTCCCGATCCGATCCGCCCAGCAGCCGGTGATCAACGAGGGGGAGCCGACCTGTGAGACCATCTCGGGCGCCGCAATAGCGGTCTACTCCCAGGGGAAGGCGGGATGCCGGGCGCTCGCGCTGAACTTGAGCCGGGACCAATACCTGAAGCCGCCCATGACGGTTGATCCGCGGACCGCGGGCGCCCTGGATCCGGATCCGCGCGGGGGATGGCTCCTCGGACACCAGTTCCTCAACTACTTCCAGTACTTCGATTGGCAGTGGGCCCGCGGACTCGGCGCATCCCCGATCCCCGGTGGACCCAGGCTTCCCTTCACACTCGTCTTCCTCGGCCTGGGGTTTTGGGGGCTCGCCGTGTCCCTCCGGTCGAGAGCGGGGCACCTGACCTATCTCGGGGTCCTGGCGCTTTCCCTGACCGTCGGGCTCGTCCTCTATCTCAACTTCAAGCCCGGCTATTCCCTCGCCCCGGAGACCGTGCCGGCCGCGATGCGCGAGGTGCGCGAGCGCGACTACTTCTTCGTCGGATCCTTCCACTTCTGGGGATTCCTCGCCGGAATGGGGCTCGTCGCGGCCTGGCGCTGGGCGGCGGGGGGAGGCCTTCAAACGAAGGGGCTCGCCCTGGCCTCGCCCATCCTCGCACTCGCTTTCGTTCCCCTGGTGTTCAACTGGGGGTGGGCCGACCGGAGCGGCGACTATTCGGCGAGGGACTGGGCGTACAATATGCTCCAGAGCGTGGAGCCCTACGGTATCCTCTTCACGAACGGCGACAACGACACCTTTCCCCTTTGGTACATCCAGGAAGTCGAAGGGATCAGGCGGGACGTCACCGTCATCGTGGGACAATACCTGTACACGCAGTGGTATCCGAGACAGCTGCGTTATCTGACCTCCCCATCCCGCCAACGTCCGTTCGAGGACCCCGAAGGGCTCGGACTCTACGAGACCCCGGACTCGATGCCGACGCGCCCGATCACGACCCTGAGCGACGCGGAGCTCGCGGGGATCGGCCGCGCCCAACTGGAATCGGACCTGAACGTGACCCTTCGCGCTCCCGAAGGCGCGGTCGTCCTCCAGTATCCGGGCGGCTCGATCCTGGAGCGCGAGCACCAGCTCGCCCTCGCGATCATCCAGGAGTCGCTGGGCGAGAGGCCGATCCACTTCGCGAGCTCGGGTGGGCTCGTGCGAAGTCTGGGGATGGACCGGTGGGCCGTCCGCCAGGGGATCACCTCGCGGCTTCGAATTCAGGCCCTGGACGAAATCGAGGGGCTCACGCAGGCGTCGGAAAACACGGGCGGGGGATGGGTGGACTTCGATCTCACGCTCACCCTCGCGGACGAGGTGTTCCTGTACCGGGGCCTCCGCGGTCGCGAGATCTGGGCGGACCGGGCGACCCTCAATATTCCCCTGCATTTTTACTTCCTCTATATGCAGCTCGCGGATGCCGCCCTGCAGCTCGGGCGCGAGGACGAAGTCGTAGACGGGCTCCTGGACGAGGCGGACACCTTCCTCGTCACCGCCGAGGGGGGGACACGCGGAACCCCTTGAGGTTGGCGGGGAATCAGACAAAACGAGTATTGTGCGACGTTGAGCCCGCGACTATATTTGCGGCGATTTCTCCGGCGAGGCTTTGGCGCGTCTATTCTGGAGTCCCGCCCCTCGCTCCCCGAAAGCGTGTCTCGGGTCAGGGGTCGTAAGCGTCCGGCGCGCGGATCTCAGCTTCGAGTTCCTACCATTAGAGGAGGCTCCATGAAGGGACGACTCATCCTGGCGATCGCGGCGGGCGCCGCGCTCCTCCTTCCCAACTCGATCTCCGCCCAGCAGGCCGGTGCGGTCGAGTTGGGCGTGTTCGGGCGGTATACCGTTTTCGACGAAGACGTGGCGATCGAGAACGCGCCCGGAATCGGAGGAAGGCTGGGCGTCTTCATCATCCCGAACCTCGCGATCGAGGTGGAGGGCTCTTACGCCGAGCCGGAGCTGACGGACACCCCCGGTGTCTTCGGCGCGACCTTCGTGTCCCACGAGCTCTACCAGGCGCGGCTCGTCTACACGCACTGGCTGAGTGAGAGCCTCGGCCTCATGTTCGGCGCCGGATACGCCTACGACAACTACACCCGTATCCGCAACGTCGGCGCGCGAGGCGGCGGTCCCGGAGGACTCCTCGGGCTTCGCTATCAGATCAACGAGCGTTTCTCGGCGCGCTTCGCGGGGACGGGATATTACGTGTCCGAGGACCTCGAGGCGTTCGCGAATCCCCGTCCGGAGACGATCAACCTGGGCGTCCAGGCGGGGCTCAGCTTCATGTTCCGCGACCGTACGGTCGAGACGATCGTCCAGCTCCCGGCGCCTCCTCCGGACACGGTCATCGTGACTCAGCAGGTCCAGCCGCCGCTCCCGCAGGGGACCGCGACGCAGATCTGCCTCGCGACCGGCGAGAATGTGACGGTCTACATCACGCCGCAGGGCGACACCCTCGTCGGACCGCAGCGCGTGGCGGTCTCGGCGCTCGGGCCGGGCGTTGCGTTCGCCGGTGAGTACGCAGCCGGCCGCGGCTGGTTCGAGAACGACGAGCCGATCCCCTTCCAGGACCGTGAATACGTGCAGTCGGGCGGGGAAGTGAGCCTGAACTGCGCGAACATCATGCAGGTCGGCGAATACGATGGCGTGCCGCTCTTCGCGAACACCGGAGCGACGGCGCCTTACGAGACGGTTTACGTTCCGGTTCGGCCGGGCGTCTGGCAGGCGTATCAGACCGATCTCGCGGCGGTTCGCGCGGACT
>JBBEBG010000013.1 GCA_040882465.1 Gemmatimonadota bacterium | reverse complement strand
CTGGGAAATCCCGACCTGCTGCTCAGGGCTTACAACTGGAAGATTATTGCGTACTACGAATTGGCCTGGCTGAACCAACCTCGTGGCATCGAACTCATTCAAGAAACCCATCGGGCAGCAGCGAATGCCGAAGACCTGGAGCACAGATTCTGGTTCGCAGCCAATCTTGGCGCATGGTATATGGACACCGCCGACCTTGACGCGGCCGAACGCGAGTTCCGTGAGGCGGAGCACTTACTTCGAGAGCTTCCGGCGCCGCACATGCGGCGAGTCTTACTTACGAATCGAGGGCAGCTGGCTCTTGAATCCGGGGACACCGCCATAGCCAAGGACCACTTCTCCACGAGCTTAGCCACTGAGACGGTCTCGACCTGGAAAGCCCACAGGTGTTCCGCCCTCGCGGGTCTCGGGCTATGTCACCTCCACGACGGCCAGCTGTCCGAGGCGCGCCGCTTAGCCAGCGAACTCCCCCCACGACCCGAGCCGTGGACTTTCGATCCGTGGCTTTGGATGACGCTTGAGGCGAGGCTCGGCTTGGCTTCGGGAACGCATGTAATGACGGTTCTGGAAGACCTCCGCTCAGTCGAGACCAGCTTGGTCGGGAAGATGCTCATTCCGTGGATGCGACTGCGCATAGTCCGCTTCGAGATTGCGACGCGGCGCGGTATCAACATCCCGAGAGAGGAAATTGACGAGTTGGAATCCTTCATGGCTGATCGCCGAATTCCCCATCGTCATGCAGAGCTAAAGCGTTTGCTGACCCGTAGTTAGTGTCCCCCATTCGGGCGCAGGAACGGGGAGTCCCCCGAAGTCCCTGCGTTACACGCGCAATGGATTCGGTGAGCCCTCTCTTGGCGCTTCTTTCCTGGTCGTCCCAAGGGTAGACAACGTCACCTGAAGATCGATGGATGAGGCGTGTTCCTCGAGAATCTGCGAATCCACAACTGCTTGCACGAGCCTAGGGTCAAACTGTCGGCCGGAGAATTCATGGAGCTCTGATCGAACCTTTTGAATTGGCAACGCACCTCTGTACGGCCGCGTGGAGAGCATGGCGTCAATCGCATCAGAAATCTTGATGATGCGCCCGAACACCGGAATCTTTTCCCCAGCGAGCCCGTCGGGGTACCCCGAACCATCGTAGAGTTCGTGGTGGTGACGAACGGCTCCGATGATCCTTGAGTTGAATGATGATAGTGAAGTCAGGATTTCGACGCCCCGATCCACATGTGACTCAATGATTTTGCGCTCCTGCTCCGAAAGGTCCCCCGGCTTCTGGAGGATCTTTTCATATACGACCTCAATCTTTCCGATGTCGTGGAGTAGGGCGGCGGTTTCCAGCTCCTCGAGTCGGGCCGGGGTCAGGCCAATTTCTTCACCAATGCTCTTGGCGATCGACTGCACGCGAATGGAGTGTCCTGACGTGTACGGATCTCTCGTTTCAATCGCTTTGACCAGCACCTGTAGCAAGTCGCGGTTGGCCGCCTGGAGCCTGAATTTTGCTAGATATGAGTATCGAATGAAGATGAGAGGTAGGAGCGCAACGAAGAGGCCGATTACACCCAGCTCGAAGTAGAGGAAGGCCACAAGAATCGAAATCGGAAGGATCAAGAGGTCGTTGGCCACCGTGCCTCCAATCCGATTCATGACCATCCAAACGACCCTCCTCAGCTTCTCCTTCTGACTAAGGGTTATCGCACCCGCCACGGCGAGGTGATTCAGGAAGAGGGATGTCGTGCCTAGGGCCAGTACTGGCCAGATTTGCGGATCAAAGCTCTGTTGCGGTGATGCCGTCAACGCAAGCGGGACGCCGCCGGTGGCCGAAAAAACCAGTCCTGACACTGCAGTGGCGTTGACGTATTGGGCCGTATTGAAGAGTGCCCGGATGAGTGGGTTCCGGCGCACAAGGAACTCACCAATTGTAGCGGTCACCAAGATGAAAGCGACGGCCGGGACTGGCCCGAAGAGGATCATCGCCGCCACAAGTGGCAAGAAGACGAGAGAAGAACTCCCGCCCGAAGAACCCATCTTGTACGTGAACGCCGAGGCCTCTGAAAAAAATCCTAGAAATGTGAGCGCTGCCAGGCCTACTAGCGCATCTTGAGGAAGGTCGAGAAGGGCTGACCAATCGAGGAGTTGCAGGACGACAAGAGCGATTGCAACCGTTGCACCCACATAGATCTGGATCGGTCGCATTGGCGTATGCGGCGGCCCCCCTCAGCTCAGCTTGGAACTACCAAGTAATGAATCCGCCCGAAAACAGCGAAATCAGATAGGCTAGAAGCGCGTCCATACCGATCACCTCCCTTTGTCTCTTGGACGGGGTGTCGGCCGCTTTCCGCTATTGGCGGTCCGCATGCGCTCCGCTGTTCCGCTATGGCTCCGCTATGGGCTGGGCTGAGAGGGGCTCCTCCGATTCTTAGTGGTTCGTTCCCCGGACCCAGCGGTCCGTGGCTTCGAGTGTGGCGAAGACCACCGACTGCTCCGGGTTCGCGGCAACGGCGGCCGCGCCTGCTAGGGTCACGACGGTCCTTCCTCGCATTCCATGCACCGAGACGAGGACGAACCGTCGCTCGAACGCCTCCACTTCTTTCACGCCTTCAAGGGCGAGGACCACGGGCGCGGCGTCTGCGTCCCGGACCTGCCGTGCAGCTTCCGCCGCGGCTTCGATCGCCTTCAGAGTCGCCCCGGCGGTGGCCTCGAGCCTTCCCTTCGGGAGGTTCGGACCCGCGGCGACGCCTTCGTAAGTTTCACCTGTCCACTCGATGGAAACGGTAACCCGAATTCGATGCGCGTTTTCCGTCTCGATCCTCTGGTCCTTGAAGAGAACGCGGTCGAGTTGGCGAGCCGGTTCCTTTTCCACAACCAGAGATACGGGGGGCACGTTCCAGGCGGTCGCCTCGGGGATCGCCCGCGAAGTCTGCGCGACGGAAATCTTGCGATGGTCCATCGCGAGGTCGAAGTGGGCCAGGAGGGCCGACTCGACGTTCCGGACAGTAAGCTTGGGAGCGACGGCCTCAGTCGTCAGCACGTGGACCTCCTCGACTTCCCCGCCGGGGCGGGCCACGATGCGCGCCGAAAGCACTCCATTGAGAGTGGAGAGGAGTGACTCAGCCTCCTCGATGGTCCAGAGCCGGGAAGCTCTGACCTCCCTGGGACGCGACGACACGGGGCTTGCCCTCCGAATCTGCGGATGCGCTAAGTGCCGGCCGCCCTGCGAGGGACGCTCCGGTTCATCGTCGTGGCGATGCCGGTTTTTCCACCCCCGAGCACCGATAGGCCAAGACAGATTAGCACCTAATATGCCACGCGTCAAATGTTTATCTTACTTCACATGTTCCTATGGAATCGCCCAATAGTCTTCCGATCTTCCAGTGGGGCCAAACCGGTCCCCGATAGGCCGTACAGAAATCTCTCGAACTTGCGGAGACCCCCCGTGGACCCCGAGCGGCTATTGGACGAAAGAAGCCGGCCGGACGTGAGGACGGCTTACGGTGAATTGGCGCGAGGTGCGGACTTTCTGGACGCCGCCGTCTCGCGGGTGCGCCTCGGGGGAATGACGCTCGGGGAGCAGGAGCTCGGCCGGATCCGGCGGATCCGGCTTCTCATGGCGGAGACGAACGCTCTTACGCTCTCCTCCGAGGCGGACTCGCTTGCCACCGACCCCGACCGATGCGGGCGTCTCCGCTTGCTCGTCGGCCTTCTGGAGGAAAGCCGTCTCCTGGTCAGGATCTCGCCCCTCGCCGGTTGGAGCCCCGACTTCTCAGTCTTTTCCCGAGAGCGGGTGGAGGCCCAAACCGAAACACGGGACGAGGGCGATCTCGAGTCCGCCACCTTGCTTGTGGGCCCACACTGGTTCGAGCGACCCTATCCGCATCCCGGTCCAGCCTTTGTGGTCATCTTGGGGGGAGAGCCGGCCCTTCGGGCCAGGCGGCGGTTCGAGGAAGTCTGGGCCCGGGGCCACGATCTGCGGTCACCGCTTCTCTCCCTCATCGAGGAGGCGTTGCAGCGGGGGGCGCCCTCTGGGGCAGCCTCCGAGTTGACACCTTTCGGCGCCGCCGGGTATTCCTTACATGTCCCGGGCCCTGGACCCGGACATGATCCCGTGTAGCTCAGTTGGTAGAGCAGCTGACTGTTAATCAGCGGGTCGCAGGTTCGAGTCCTGCCGCGGGAGTTGAGTGATGAGGCCGTGGAGGCACGGCCACACGGGAGCCGACGGAGAGAGGTCACCTCCCCGCTCCCGCCACTTACTTTAGGATATCTCGGGCTTCCGTGACGTGGACCCCGGCCCGCTCAAGCTCGCCGCGAAGCGTGTCGTCGCCGCCGGGGTTCACGCTCCGCGTGAGGTCCCAGAGGAAGTAGACCTCGAATCCCGCGTGGACCCCATCCTCCGCCGTCCACTTCACGCACACGTCGCGCGCGAGGCCACAGAGAACGATGGCCTGCACTCCCCGTTCCCGGAGACAGCCGGCCAGCCCCGTCGACGGCCGTTCGCCGTGCGAATTCCAGTTGTTCCGGAATCCACTGTAGGAATCGGTGTCGCGGTCGGTTCCCTTCCTCAAAATCAGTGAAACCCGCTCCCACGGGAGGCCGCGGATGAGCTCGGCGCCCGGTGTTCCCTGCACGCAGTGATCCGGCCACAACGTTTGCGCGTGTCCGTGCAGCTCGATCGAGTCCATGGGTACCTTGTTCGGGTAACCGCTGGCGAAGGACGCGTGCCCGGGGGCGTGCCAGTCCTGAGTCGCGACCTGAAGGGAAAAGACGTCGGACCCCATCAGCCGCGCGATCGGATCGAGTATCTGGTCTCCGTCCGCGACGGGGAGCGCGCCCCCAGGGAGGAAGTCAGGCTGAATGTCCACCAGAACGAGCGCGGCGTGCCTTGGATCCACGGCGGCGCTTCGCATGTCATTCTCCACGGGCGTCTCCTATCCGGCGACTTCGCCCTGCACCTCGGCGATCACGCCCTCGCGCAGCTTCTGGAGGTCCGCGCTGACGTCGACTGGGAAGGGACGCGACGCCGGTGCGAGCGCACGGATCTCGGCCGGAAGCATCGCGATCTCGTCTTTGGCCCGCGCGCGGGCGTCCTCGAGGGTCCTCCGGCCCGCGGGGAGTCGCCGGCCACCCTCCATCACTTTCTCGAGAAGCGGTCGTCCGGGCTCCGCAACTCCCGTCGGCGCGAGAACGTCCCGCCTTGCGACGCCTCTTCGCTCGACCCGGAAGACCTGCTTCCGCCCCGGAAACGTTCGCTTCCCCGGTGAAAGCTTCATTCGCCCCCGACCGGCATACTCCGTGAGCTTGTAAGCGATGTCCAGCGCCGGCGCGTCCGCGGAGACGCCCATGCTCGTTCCCACGCCGAAGCCGTCGATCGGAGCGCCCTCCTGGAGCAGCCGCTCGATCTCGTATTCGTCGAGTCCTCCGCTTGCGAAGATCCGGACGTCGGACAGCCCTGCCTCGTCGAGGATCTTCCGGGCCCAGAGCGAGAGTCTCCGCAGGTCGCCGGAGTCGAGCCGGATTCCTTGAACGCGAAAATCCGGGCCCAGCTCCTCCGCAAGGCGCACGACGTGGCGCACTCCCTGGATCGAGTCGTACGTATCCACGAGAAGGTACGTGTCCGGATACAGGGCGGCGAACGCGCGAAACGCAGTCAACTCGTCATCGTGGGCCTGCACGTAGCTATGCGCCATCGTGCCCACGACCGGGATCCCGTAGATGCGCCCGGCGAGCACGTTACTGGTCCCGCTCACACCCGCCACGTGAAACGCCCGGGCGGCTTTCAACCCCGCGTCAACGCCATGCATCCGCCGAAGCCCGAAGTCCACGATGTCGCGCCCGCCTGCAGCCGTCACGACTCGGGATGCCTTGGAGGCCAGAACCGTCTGAAGATGTACTTGATTCATGAGGAGCGTCTCAACGAGCTGCCCCTCGGGGAGCCACGCCTCCACTTCGAGAATCGGCTCGTCGGCGAACACAGGAGTGCCTTCCGGTACCGCATACACGTCCCCGGTGAATCGGCACTCTTCGAGCCAACGCAGGAAGTCGCCATCATATCGCCCGGATGCGGCGAGATGGCTGAGCGCGTCCTCATCGAAGCGAAAGGACTCCAGATAGCCGAGGGCGTCGTCCAGCCCGCAGGCCAGGAGATAGTTGCGACCCTCCGGCAGCCTTCGCACGAAGAGGCTGAAGACGGCCCGGCCGAACATACCTTCCTTCCAGTACGCCTGGACCATGGCGAGCTCGTACTGGTCCGTGAGCAGTGGCAGATCGGCACGCGTCACCAGCTCCATCGGGCGTGCTCCATCCGACGAATGAGACATTTCAGGGCCTTCTCGTGTGCGGCGAGCGCGAGCGCCGAGTAGAGAACGAAAAAGACTTCTCGAATGGACTCGAGCCGTCCGGCCGCGTCCGCCACGGCCTGGAGCGCCACCTCGGCCGCCTCGTCCATGGGATAACCGAAGGCTCCCGTCGAGATGGCCGGAAAGGCGATCGAGCGTGCCTGAACACCTTCCGCGAGCGCAAGCGCGTTCTCGTAGCAGCGGGCGAGCAGCTCCTCAGGGGGTTCGTCCCTCCCGTACACCGGGCCGAGCGCGTGGACGACCCACCGGTTGGGAAGTCGGAAGGCCTCAGTGATGACCGCCTCGCCCGGGGCGATGGGAGCTAGGCTTCGGCATCGTGCCTCGAGGGCGGGACCCGCCGCCTGGTGAAGAGCTCCCGCGACGCCGCCGCCCATCCGGAGCTCGGCGTTGGCCGCGTTGACCACCACGTCCGTGCCGGGCTGGCGGGCGATGTCGCCATGCGTGAGATAGATCCGCACCTCGCCGAGGACGGCCCTCATCCTCCCGTCCTCGCGGTGGGTTGAATATCGTGAAACTGGATTTCCTTCGCGTCGCGCTCCGCCCGCTCCAAAGCCCACTCGTTCGCGAAGAGGAACATTGCCTCGCCGTCGGCGTCTTCGACGAACCTCGGTCCGTAGGGCGACGCGAGCCGACCGATCTCCTCCCGGGAGCCGGTCACCCAGCGAGCGGCCCGGAACGGGAGCGGCTCGAGCTCCGCGGCCACACGGTACTCGCGCGCGAGTCGGTCCAGGAGCACGTCGAACTGCAGCCGCCCCACGGCTCCGACGATCGGGACCGGACCGGACAGAGAGTCCGAGAAGAGGAGCAGGATCGTGCCCTCTTCCGCGAGGTGTCAAAGTCCACGGGCCAGATGCTTCCGCCGCAGCGGGTCTCCCAGGCGCACCGACGCGAAGTATTCCGGCGAAAAGCGGGGAACTCCCGGGTACTCGAGCCTGGCCACGGTCGAGATCGTGTCACCTACCTGAAGCGCCCCGCGGTCAAGCCGGTCGAAGACGCCGATGAGCCGGTCGCCTCTTCGGAGGGGCCAGACCGCCGGGAAGCACTCGATCCCGAGGTCGCGCTCCACGTCGTCGCGGAGGCCGAAGGGATCGGTGCCGGGGCGGTCGCACTTGTTGACGAAGGTGAAGATCGGAAGGCGTCTCTTCCGGCATACGCCAAAGAGTTTTCGGGCCTGTTCCTCCACGCCCTTCCGGTTGTCGAGAGGCATGACCGCGCTGTGGGCTGCCGCGAGGCGCGGCAGGTGTCCTCGAAAAAGTCCTGGTGCCCCGGCGTGTAGAGGAGGAGCTTCTCAGTGAGGGTCGCCGAAGGTGCGCGTTCGGACAGGACCTCGGTCATGACTCCAATCCTTCCCCGAGACGCGCGTCCGCACCACGGCCCACCACGGTCTCGGTCAGGAGCAGAAGCTCGGCGGTCGCCACCGCGGCGCGCAGCGACCAGCGAACCACGTTGGCGGCATCGAGCACCCCGGCGCCGCGAAGGTCCCGGACCTGTTGCGTGGACACGTCGAAGCCGTGGGCGGGAGGGCCCGCCGCCTGCACCTCTTCGAGGACGCCCCGCCCATCGAATCCTGCATTCTCGGCCAGTCGTCGTATCACCGCCCCTGCGGCCGCGGCGACGCACCTGGTGGCGCGAAGCACCCCGCCCTGACCCTCCGGAGACCCAGCCTCGCTCGCGGCATGGAAGAGCGCGGCTCCACCCCCCGGTAGGACCCCCGCCTCCGACGCCCCTCGGACCGCGCGGAGCGCTCGGACGGCCAGATCCCGACGTCTCGAGTACTCGCTCTCCGGGGCATCGGCGAGCCGCACCGTGACGGAGGTCGGCGCGAGTCGAAAGAGTCTCCCCAGAAGCGCATCGGGATCGGCATGATCCTCCAGTTCGCGCTGTAGGGCGGCCCGATTCGCTTCGATCTGGGTCCCGCTCGCCGCATTGGGTTCGATCACCAAACCGCGCTTGGTGAGGTGAGCGCGGCGCGCGGCCCCAGCTCGGATCCAGGGATTCGCGGGCGCGCCTCCTCCTCCGCGTTCCCCCCGAAACAGCAGGGGTCGGCCACTCGTGACCGTCGCGAGATCCTCCAGGAGGTCGGCGGCGCCTTCCCCTCTCGAGGTCGTGAGCGGAATGAGAGGCCTCTCCCGGAAAGCCTGGCTCCGGTCGATCCCGGAAAGCCTCTGTTCCGGCGCGATCAGCAGAATCGGCTGCACATCCGTGCCCACGGATCGCACGAGTTGGCGGGCGCCGGCAGGGTCGAGGTCGCCGGACGCCACCACGACCATGGGCGACTCCACGGTCCAGTTCCCTGAGCTGAGACCGCTCACTGAGCCGCCGTGCGGCGCTATGCCGCCAAAGAGGTGGCCGACGCGCCCCTCCAGGTAGTCGTTCGGGGTGTCCGCACGTGCGACCTGAACTCCGTCGCAAGAGCCGGCACGTCGTACCGCGGTCGCGACCGCCTCCCCCAGTCTCCGATCGCCGGCACAGGCGGAGGTCGCCAGATCTGTGATACCGTGGGCGCCGTCGAGCGGCTCGGCCCCGCGCGCGAGGCGCCGGTCCACTTCATCCGCCGCGAATCGGAGGGAGTCGCGAACCTCGATTGGGTCGGCGCCACTGGTGATCCACCGGACCACCTCGTGGAACAACTCCGCCAGAAGGACCAGGGTGGTCGCTGTTCCGTCGCCCGTCCTTCGCTCCACTTGTCGCGCCGTTTCGAGAGCGAAGCGAAATCCGAGCCTCTCCAGTGGGCCTTCCGGCGCGGCCGGCGCCGCGACCTCGAGCCCCGTCCCCCGGGCCATGCTGCCGCCCCAAGGCCGACGGAGTCCCACTCCGCCCCGAGGCCCGAGCGTGACACCGGCGACCAGAGCGGCCCGGCTTACGCCGTTCCGAAGGCCGATCCGCGTCTCGTGCGCGTCGCTGGTGGCGCGAGACGCGATCACGGTCGCACCTTCGGATTTCGCGGCTGGAGCGTCCCTGCGCGCCGCATCGCCGGAGTCCTCCGCACGAAGGGATCGAATTCTTGCTCGTTGTGCCTCATCCTCATGTCCTTTCCTGTCCTCTTGGAACGACCTTGCCGGTGCGAATGGCCACGTCTCTGCGGGAGGTGCAACGCCTTCGGCACCGATGCGCCGCGCTTGGAGCCGACCGCGGAGCGGGCGCGCCCCGAACGGCTCCCGACCGCAAAGCAAGACGTCGCTGCCGATCGCAGGCGTGCGGGAACGGCGGGCCACCCATGGGGGCGACCCGCGGATTCAGAACGGTGCTGTCAGGGTGGAGTCTGGAAACCGCGGCGGGTGGCCCGGACCGACTGGGAAGCGGCTGGAAGGGGATTGCACATGTCACGCTCCCGCTGCACGAGTGGCCTCGGCGGCCGCAAGCGGCGGATCGTCGCAGCGGCGGCAGCGTTTCATGGATCGCGGCGTGCCGCCGGGCCCCCTGGTCCACGGAGGCCGCTCGCACACATCGAAGCCAATGAAAAAGGTAACACGCTTTGGATCCCTCGGTCCACGATCCCCGGTGCGTGCGCCAAGTCACATCCGTTACTCTAGTACTCTTTCGTCGGGCGGCCCGCCCGCGATCCTGATGCTCGACCGCATGCTCGACAGCGCTTCTCGGTGAGTGTCGCACCGGAGTCACTCGAATGCCCCTCACGGACGATCAGAGCAAGGCCCTTCGCGAGGAGTTGGCCGCCGAGGCTGCCCGCCTCGAGCGCAGTCTCTCGATCGGCGCGGAAGCGACGCGCCCCGTGGAGTTGGACCAGCAGGCGGTGGGGAGGCTCTCGCGGATGGATTCACTTCAGAGTCAGCACCTTAGCCAGGGGCTTCAGGAGCGTCAGGAGGCGCGCCTCGGCGCCATCCGGTCGGCCCTGAAGCGTATGGACGCCGGAACATACGGCATCTGCGCGCACTGCGGCGCCGACATCGACCCGGGTCGCCTATTCGTCGTTCTGGAGGCCGAGGAGTGCGGGGGCTGCACCACGCCTTGAACCGGTTCCGGCAGGGAGCCGATTCATCGAACCGGTCGGGGCCCCATCCTCTCTCACGCGCCTCACTTTTCAGGGGCCCGGATGTTTGAGCGACGGAGCACTCTGAGGAGTCGGCTTCCCACCTTGGCCGTCGGCCTCTCGCTCACGTTCTTCTCCAGTTTTGGACAGACCTTCTTCGTCTCCCTCTTCGTTCCCTACCTGTTGACGGCGCATTCCCTGGGCAATGCCGAGTTCGGCCTGCTCTACGCCGTCGCCACCTTGTCGAGCGCCCTCGTGCTTCCGTGGGCGGGTGCGTGGATGGACCGGACCAGCCTCGCTCGATTCTCGATGGTCATCGCGGCCGTCATGGCCGGCTCGGGGCTTCTTCTCGCCGGCGGGAATCATCTTCTTGCCCTCTTCGTCGGCCTGTTCGGGCTTCGCCTGGCGGGCCCCGGGCTGGCGGCCCTGACCGCCCTGACGGAGATGGCCCGGCGGCACGCATCGGGGAGTCGCGGAAGGGCTCTCGGAATCTCCAGTCTCGGGTTCTCGATCGGAGAGGCGGTCCTGCCGCTCCTGGGTACCGCGGCCATCGCGTTTGCCGGGTGGCGAGGCACGTGGGTGGGTGTCTCCGCACTTTCTGTGTTCCTCTTCGCGCCCCTGTTCCTGGCCCTGATCTCCCGAGCGAATGCCGGCGAACCCGAGCTGGAGGAGCGCCCCGATCGCGGTGTGGCGGTTCCTTCAGGACGCGCGGAGCCGAGACCCGTGCCCTCCGGCGCGGCCGTGTGGGACCCAGACCTGGTATCCCTCTCCGAGCAGGGTAACGAAGCGGTGGCCGACGACCGCGACTGGACGCGCCGCGAGATGCTCCGCGATCCCCGGTTCTGGTTCGCGCTTCCGGCCGCGCTGCTCCCTCCCTTCTGGGCTACCGGGATCTTCCTTTACCAGACCGGGATCGGCGCGTCCAGGGGATGGAGCGCCGCGGTCATGGCCTCCGCGTTCACAGCGTTCGCCGTCACTCGTGTGGTGTTTTCGCTCGCGGGCGGCGAGACGCTGGACCGATTCGGCGCGAGAACGGTCTTTTCGTTGAGTCTGCTCCCGCTAGGCATCGCCATGGGACTGCTCATGGCGTTGGATTTCGTATGGGTGTCGTACGCCTTCATGGCCTGCATCGGGGTGACGACGGGCGTGAGCGGTAACGCTCGGGTCGCCCTCTGGGCCGAGATGTATGGCCTTCGGCACCTCGGGTCCATCAAATCCCTCATGGCAGCCCTCGTTGCCGTGAGCACAGCCGGGAGTCCCGTCCTGGTGGGCGCCGTCATAGATTCCGGGGCGGGCCTCGATGCTCTGCTCTGGGGAGGCGTGCTGTCCGTCGCCGTGGCGTCGGCGCTCACGCTGGGAATTCATGTAACGGAACGAGCGGAGGGTCACCCCTGAGGGCCGGCTGAAGCGATTGCCGCCCGGTTGACAGCCACTCCGAACAGCCCCGATTTCATCCGAACAGCTGACCCGGCGAAGCCCCGAAAGCACTTACGGAATCAACGTCCGCCCACCTCAACCGACCGCCCCCAAAGAGCCCTCCGTGAACTGTTAATCAGCGGGTCGCAGGTTCGAACCCTTCCGGGCCAACCGGTTGGCAGTGTCCAGACGTAATTCCGGAGGCTCACGCGAGCGAAGCGAAGCGTAGTCCTGCCGCGGGAGTTGAGTGATTGCAGGGGTTATGCGCCCTCCTGGCTTCGGCCGGGAGGGCGTTTTTTTTGAGGCCCTCTTCAATCCTCCGGGACCAGAAGTCACACATACCTTGACGTTCGACAATTCCCGCGCCATCCTATTGTCGAACGTCGAGGTCTCACTCCTCAACGAGGAAGGCATGGGCGACCGCACCGATCTCCTCCAGGGAACGCTCGATCTCCTCATCCTGAAGACGCTCGCCGCTGGTCCACTACATGGTTGGGGAATCGGAAAGCGCATCGAACAAATGTCGGAGGACGTTCTCTCCATTGGTCAGGGATCCCTCTATCCGGCGCTTTACCGGCTGGAGGAGCGAGGATGGATCTCGAGCGAGTGGAGCGTGAGTCCGGGGGGAAGGAAGGTGAAAGTCTATCAGGTCACGTCCGACGGTCGCCGGCAATTCCGAGCAGAGCAAGCGACCTGGCGACGCCTCACCTCCGCCGTCGAACTGGTGCTGCAAGCTCCTTGAACCGGGGTCAATCCATGCTGAAGCGTCGAGTGCGAGAGGTGCTGCGCCGATTCCGGTCGACGTTGCGAAAGGGGGAAATGTCGCGGGAGATGGACGAGGAGATGCGGGCTCATCTCGAATTCGAGGCTGAGTATCTAGCGCGCGGGCAAGGGCTTTCGTTCGATGAGGCCCGACGCCGCGCCAGGATCGCTTTTGGCGGTGTCGAGCGCTTTCGCGAAGAGGGAATTTCGGCGCGGGGGCTTCCTCGATTGGAGACGTGGGTGCGCGAGGCGCGACTCGCCGTTCGGGGGCTGGTTCGGCGGCCCGCATACTCACTCGCGGCCATCGGGACGCTGGGCCTCGGCATTGGCGGTGCGACGGCAGTCTTCGCTGTGCTGAACGGCGTTGTCCTCGCGCCCCTCCCCTTCGCGGAACCCGATCGACTCGTGGCAGTCAAGCACGTCGCTCCCGGACTCGGGCTCTTGGAGACCGGGCTCTCGAGCGCTCTCGTCCGCCATTACAGCTCGAATGCGCGGACCCTGGACGGAATGGCGACCTTCGTCGAGGGCGTCGGAAGCCTCTTCGATGACTTCGGCCCAGGGGAGCGGGTACGGGTCTCGCGCGCGTCCCACAATCTGTTTGGGGTCCTGGGCGTGACTCCCGAACTCGGTCGCCTCTGGGTCGAGGAAGACACGGCGCCCTTCGGCGCGACCCCCGGAGTCTTCGACAGCTCCTGGACCGTTCCCATCCTCGTCAGCCACGAGCTCTGGCTGAACCGGTATGGCAGGGATCCCGGCATCCTCGGACGAGTGATCCGGGTCAATGGATCGCCTAGGGAGATCATCGGAGTGCTCCCGGCGGCCGTCGACTTTCCCAGAGCCGATACAAGGATCTGGATTCTGGATGCGCCCGGGGCAGGGTTCGTTTACTTCGGGTTGAGTTTCGAGCTGAACGCGGTGGCTCGCCTCCAGGACGGTGTCGATCCGTCGGTCGCGGAGGCCGAGCTCTCGGCTCTCTTTCCGCGTTTGTCGGAATCGGTCCCGGCTGCCGCCATGGCGCAGATGGAGGAGATCGGACTCGCATCGAGGGTCGAGTCTCTCAGGGAAGAGATGATCGCGGGCGCCGAGGCCCCCATCTGGATCGTATTTGGGAGCGTGGCGCTGCTCCTGCTCGTGTCTGCCGCCAACGTCTCCAACCTGGTCCTCCTCAGGTCCGAAGAACGGGGGCGGGAGTTCGCCGTCCGTGTCGCCCTGGGATCGGGTCATTTGCCCATCGTTCGTCTCTTCCTCACCGAGAGTCTGCTGCTTGCGGTGGTGGGAGGAGGTCTGGGAATTCTCCTGGCCCAATGGGGAATCGGCGGCCTGGGATCGTCCGTACCGATCGAGCTGCCTCGCCTTCCGGAGATCCGGATGAGCGGCGAAGTCATCCTTTTTGCTGTTTCGGTGTCCTTGGCCATCGCTGCGGCCATCGCCGCCTTGTCGGCCGCACGACAGCTGGGTCCTCATGCCCCCCGGTCCTTGGGCACTTCGAGACCCGGATCGACGCACGGGGCAGTGGACCGCCGCACCCGGAACGGTCTCGTGGTGGTGCAGATCGGGCTTACCCTTGTGCTTCTCGTCGGCTCAGGGCTCATGGCCAAGAGCTTCGCGAGGTTAGGCGGTGTGGAGATCGGAATCGAGCCGGATGGTATCCTGACCGCGGAGATGGGAATTCAGCGCGGGCGCTACCTGGACTACGAACAGGCATACGAGACGGTCATGGCTCGAGTGTCGTCGATTCCTGGAGTCACGGCGGTCGCGGCCGTCACGAGCGTTCCGCTTGCCGGCGGCAGCGGGTACGAGCGTGCCCCCGTCCGAGAGATTGAGGCGGAAGCCGGTCAGGACATCGTTCCCCCGGAGGTGACCTTTCAATTCTTCACCCCGGGGTACTTCGAAGTCGCGGGAATTGAAGTTCTGGAGGGCAGCGGCGTTGAGTCGGACGCGTCCGATGCCCTCCCGAACCCCGCCGAGTTTCCGCAGCCAGTGCTCATCAGTCGCGCACTCGCCGCACGCCTTTTTTCCGGGGAGCGCGCGATCGGACGCAGGTTGAACCGCCTCACGCCAGAGGGCCGAATCGCGGACATGCTCGACAGCGACACACGGCAGATCCGCGACATCCCGCCATACACGGTGGCCGGCGTGGTCGAAGACGTTCAGGACGCCTCCCCGCGCGAGCGCGCGGAGGAGATCGTCTACATTCCGATCATCCAGCCGAGGGTAGACCCGTCGTGGTTCCCTGTAGACGCTACGCTCGTGATCCGCACGGCCCTCCCACCTTCGGCCCTGATCGAGTCCGTGCGCAATGCCGTTGGTACGGCTGATCCCGACGTGAGTGTAGGCAAGGTGCGCCCGATGACTGACGTGGTACGCTTCGCGACCTCCCGCGATCGGCTTCTTGCTCTCCTCCTCACGATCGGCGGAGGCATCTCGCTTCTTGTTGGCACGATTGGCGTGTATGGAGTCGTCGCGCACGGAATGCGGCAGAGGACTCAGGAACTCGGCGTTCGTGTCGCGTTGGGCGCTGACCCGTCGCGAATCCTGGCCATGGTGCTCCGCGGGACCGCCCAGCTCCTCTTCGCCGGCCTCGTGCTCGGGACGGTCTCGGCAGCCGCCCTCACCGGGCTCCTGCGATCCGTGCTCTTTGGTGTCGAGCCGACCGACCCCGTGATGTTCCTGGGTGCCGCAGCGGTCGTAACGACCGCCGCTCTCGTCGGAGGTTTCCTCCCTGCACTGCGCGCCGCACGAATCGATGCGATGTCGGCGTTGCGGACGGACTGAAGTGTGCCCCGGACCGGACGGGGCTCTCGCCCTGGGGAGCATACGGAAGCCAAAGGGCGATTGCCTCCCGGTTCACAGCCGCCCCAAACACCCTCGATCTCCACCGAATTGGGGAGCCGGCGAAACGTCGGAAACCCTTATGCGACCGACCTAAGCCCACCTGAACCGACCGCCTCCCAACGGCCCCCCGTGACCTCTAATCAGCGGGTCGCAGGTTCGAACCCTTCCGGGCCAACCGGTTGGCAGTGTCCCGACGTAATCCCGGAGGCTCACGCGAGCGAAGCGAAGTGTAGTCGTGCCGCCGGGAGTTGAGTGATTGCAAGGGGCCTGACGAGCCTCAGCCCCGCCTCACCGCGGCCCCCCGCGGGAAAGTAGGATCTCTTCGAGCACAGCGAGTCGCCGCTCGATCACGGCGAGCGTGGGCGCCCGCGATCGAAAGAGCCACGCCAGCGTCATCAGGACGGCTAGAAAGAGGGCCAGCCCGCCCGTCAACGTCACCACGACCAGCAGCGCCCGAGCGACCTCCACGGAGCTCCCCCCCACGTTCCTCGTGAAATACATGACGAGCCCGAAGAGGGGGACGGCCGCGAAGGCGGCAGCCCAAGCTACGAGCGACGCCTTCCGGATTCGCTCCTCCGTCTTTCTCTCGTCTGCTACGATCTCTCCGAGAAGTCGTCGAGTCTCCTCGGATACGGCGCCCGTTTCTTCATTCATTGATGTCCCTCCGGGTTCGCCTCGGAACTACGAGGATGCATAAGTAATTTTCGCAATTCGGCTTTGCCGTAATGGATTCGCGATCGAATGGTCCCGATGCTGCAACCGGCGATTTCGGATATTCCCTCGTATCCCATGCCCTGGAAGTACCGAAGGACGATCGCCTCGCGGTGGGCCGGGGAAAGGTCCTTGATCGCAGCGTGCACAGCTTCCGGGTCGAGTTCCCCTAACCACGTTTCGTTTTCGTCGGCTTCGGTGGACGTGTTCTCGCTTCCATGCGCCTCGTCCACCAACCGCTCCCCCTCGCGCCTCTTCCTTCGGAGTCCGGAAAGCGCCCGATTTCGGGCGATTCGATAAAGCCACGCCCGGAACGCCCTCGGATCCTCGAGCTTTGCGATCTTGCGAACGACGGTGACCCAGATGTCCTGGAGCGCATCCTCGGCGTCGTCCCGCGAGCCTACGATGGACTCGAGGTAATGCAGAACTCGCCCCTGGTGCGCACCGACGAGATTCGTCAACGCCCCGACGTCGCCCAGTTGCGCTCTGAGCACCCAGAGGTGCTGACGCACGTCGCTGTTCGACTCCCCACTCCCGCGATCCGCGTCCGAAGAACTTTCCACGATTTCGCCGTCATCCCTCCGGGGCCGTGAACTGGACCTCCAGCTGAACCTCGCCGGGAAAGCGGACCTCTTCTCCGCGAAGAAACGCTGCCAGCAAGCTCTTCATCGGCTGCCACCGTCCGAAGACGTTATAGAGGGCGCCATGGGTCCCGGTCACGACTTCCACCAGTTGGGAGTTGGAGAGGGTCGCGGCCACCTCCCGCGCATTTTCGATCGGCGTCGAGTAGTCCCAGGTTCCGTGAACGATCACCGTCGGAATGGCCGACTCCAGCGGAGAGCGAAAATCGTCGCCGAGATCGGGTGCATCCCACACCGGGCAGATTTCCTCATACTCCCAGTTCACCCCTCCTAGGAGATCCACGCCAGCCTCCTCGGCGAGCCTCTCCCGTCGGGCGGAGCTGATGCCCGACGCGCAGTCCATCGTGTAGTGGACAGGATCGTCGGGTTGGATGCCTTCCTCGCGGATCTCCCTCGCGACCGTCGCTGGAAACGAATAGTCCCCCTCGGAGAGCGCCAGGATCATCTCGGGCCAGGCGTTCGGCCGATTCCTTTGTCCCGCCTCGTATCCGGCCAGGAACCGGATCAGGTCGCCGCCCACTGTCTCGAAGGATCCGTCGGGCGCGCCGGGGACGGGGACCCGGACGGGTTCCAAGTCCAGGCGCTCGATCACCCCCCTCAACGCGGCGATGAGGCCGGCGGCGGGGATGCGGGATCCCATCTCCGCCGAGGCCTCGGCCGCGGCGGCGTGGCGCTCCAGGACCGCGAGGCGGCCGGCCGGGCTGTCCCACGTGTGATCGAGTCCTTCCACGCCATGGAGAACCACCCGATCCACGGTTTCGGGGAAGAGGCGCATGACGGTCAGCGCGAGGTGGGTGCCGTAGCTCCCTCCGATCAACGTCACCCTCTCGTAGCCGAGGGCGGACCTCAGGGCATCCATATCCGCGGCGTTCTCAATCGTGTTGTAGGCGCCGAGATCCACACCCTCCGCCACGAGGTCCGCGCGGCACCGTGCCGAGGTCTCCCGGAAGGCCGCGGCGATCGCGGCAAGGTTCACGGGCTCGTGAGACGGGATGAACGACGTTTCGTCGCAGGCCAGCTCGGGAAGCGCGTGCCCCCCACCCCGCTGGTCGAAAATCACGACGTCCGCGATCCCGCGGTAAAACAGGATGTGCTCGACGGTGCCCTCCTCTTGTAGCCCGTCGATCATGGATCCGCCTGGGCCACCGTGGAGGAGAAAAATCGGGGATGCGGGAGTGTCGGAGGTCGAGCGAAGCCGATAGAAGGGAATGGAAATGACCCGCCGAGTCGCCTTCGTGCGACTTTCGGGCACGATCAGGACTCCGGCATCCGCAGCCAGCGCGACGCCTCCAAACGCTTCGACTACGGCGGACTCCATGGTCATCCGGGCCGCCCCTTGTCGCCGCCCCGGCGCGGAGTCCGTCACCTGCGCCCCCAGCGGCTCGATCAAGGCCGCCGCCAGTGCGATCAACAGAATCGAGGTTCTCACGCGCCCTCCCTCTCATGAATTTGCGAATGGTGGTTTCCCTGCGCCCTTCGAGGCCGCCTTGCACGAACAAGGACGCTCGACCTCCGGCGGAGTTCATTTGTCGGGCGACCGGTTCGGCTCCACCGCGTTGCCCCGCCCCGCTACGCGGGCCATCTTGCACCCTTCCCGAGCCGCCACCGTTCGGACCACTGCCTGAAACCGCTCGTCATGCCCCGACCGTCCGAATCCTCCTCTCGCGAGCCCGGGGAACCCGGGTTCCGGGAGATCTTCGAGGCCCACCCTCAGGCGATGTGGGTGCATGACCCCGTGTCGGGGCGCATCCTCGCCGTGAATCGGGCCGCGGAGGAGTTCCTGGGACGCCCCTGGGGCGACCTCCTCACGACTACCCTTCCTGAGATCGAAGCCGCCGAGCGGGATCGGATGCACTCCCGCGAGATCGCGACTCGGGAGATCACCTTTGGCGGGTCCCGTGCGCGCCTGTCCGTCGCGCAGGATGCGAGCGGCGGGTTCGCCGGCGAGCCGGATCTCCCTTCGCTCCGGGCCTGGTTCCGCCGGACGATGGACGGAATCGGGGACGGCGTCTTCATGCTCGACAAGTCCTGGCGCTTCGATTACCTGAACGCCGAGGCGGAGCGGATTCTGGGCCTCTCGAAACACGACCTCGAGGGAAAGGTCGTTTGGGAGGTCTTTCCCGACCTCGTCGGAACGCCCGCCGAGGACGCCTGCCGGAGGACGATGGACCAGGGGGAAACCGCCGCGTTCGAGGCCCTCCACCCTTCGGGCGAGGGTTGGCTAAGCGTCCGACTTTCCCGGACGACCGGGGGGATCGCCGTCTTTTTCCGTGACATCACCGAACGACACCTGGTCGAAGCCAAGATTCGAGAGAGCGAGGAGCGATTCCGGAACATCGCCCGCGTGACCGCCGATGCCCTCTGGGATTGGGACCTTCAAGCCGGCGTTTATTGGTGGGGAGTCGGTATCCACGCGACCCCCGACCTCGAGATCGCCAATCTGCGCCCCGATCTCGAATCGTGGTCCGAGAGGATCCACCCCGAGGACCGCGACCGGGTGTTGCGCGGGATCCAGGAAGTGATAGACGGCGGGGGTAGCGACTGGGAGGCCGAGTATGGGTTCCAGCTCGGGAACGGAACCTATGCGCGATTCCTGGACCGTGGATTTGTCGTGCGGGACGAGGAAGGTAATCCGGTCCGAATGGTGGGCGGCGCGCGTGACATCACAGAGCGTCGGGGGGCCCAGGAACGGATCCGATTCCAGGCGAGTCTCCTCGAGGCGGTCGGCCAGGCGGTGATCGCCACGGACGAAGGGGGGCGGATCCTCTATTGGAATGCCGCCGCCGAAGAGCTTTATGGATGGGCCAACGAGGAGGTGATCGGTCGCTCCATCCGCGAGATCAAGCCCTTCGGGGAAAACGCCCCGGACGCCGCGCGAATCCTCGAGATTCTCAAGAGCCGCGAGTCCTGGAGCGGCGAATTCGAGGTCCGACGGAAGGATGGCTCGCTCTTCCACGCCTCAATCACCGACTCCCCGATCTTCGACGAGGAGGGACGGTTCAGGGGGGTGATCGGGATCTCTTCCGACACCACGGAGCGGAGGGAGCTCGACCGGCGGATCCGTGGGGCGCAGAAGATGGAGGCGGTGGGGCGACTCGCGGGCGGAATCGCGCACGACTTCAACAACGTGCTGACCGTGATTTTGGGCCGCGCCCGTCTCCTCTTGGACGACCTCCCGGTGGATTCCCCGCTCCGGGAGGACATCGGTCAGATCATCTCGGCCTCCCAGCGCGCGGCAAGCCTGACCAGCCGGCTCCTCGCCTTCAGCCGCAGCCAGGTCCTGCAGGAGCGGATCGTGGACCTCTCGGCAACGGCCACCGACATGGAGGGACTCCTCCGACCCCTCATCCCGACCCGAGTCGCGCTCCGTTTCGTGACCCCGGAGGCTGGGACCTTCGTGCGCGTGGATCCGATTCAGCTCCAGCAGGTCCTCCTCAACCTTTCGATCAACGCGCGCGACGCGATCCCCGGGAAGGGATCCCTCACTTTTCGCGTGGAGACGCGGGAGTTCACGCGGCAAGACGCGGCGGCCATGCCATGGGAAATGGCGCCCGGGCGTTACGCCGTCCTGAGTGTCGAAGACACGGGCACGGGGATCCCTCCCGAGATTCTGGATCGGATCTTCGAACCCTTTTTTACGACGAAGCCGGAGGGACAGGGGACGGGGCTGGGTCTTTCGATGGTTTACGGAATGATGAAACAGAGCCGGGGATTCGTGGCTGTCGAGAGCGAAGTCGGGAAAGGCTCGACCTTCCGCCTCATCTTTCCGTCGGTTGCCGGAGCGGCGGACGAGAGCGAAGGCCGCGGTTCGAGACTCCGGAGCGGTGCGGCGGAGCGCGCCCGCATTCTGGTCGTCGAAGATGATCCCGGCGTCGGCGGCATCGTGACGCTCGTCCTCGAGCGGGCCGGGCACGTCGTCTTGCGCGCGGGAAACGGTCGGGAGGCCCTGGAGCTCGTGGAGGCCGATCCCTCCGCGGTTGACCTCATCATCAGTGACGTCGTCATGCCGGAGATGAGCGGCTCCGAGCTCGTACGGGTGCTCAAGGAACGGGGCCACCCGCACCCCGTCATCCTCATCTCGGGCTTTTCGGAAGAGGAGCTGTCGCGGGAAGCGCGCTACGATGCGGCGGCCTTCCTTCGAAAGCCGTTTTCCCCGGAGGAGCTGTCGGGGATCCTCAACGAAGTCCTGGGAAAGTGAGGGACCGCGTCGCTTCGGAGGGCGGGCGGCGCGTCAGCGGGCCAGGATTTCCTTCACCCGTCCCCCAAGTTCCTGGGGCGTGAAGGGCTTTTGGAGGAAATGGGTGTCCGCATCGAGGAGCCCCTTCCCCATCAACTCCCGGTCCGCATACCCGGACATGTAGAACACGCGGATCCCGGGCGAAAGCTCAGAGACTCGGGCCGCGACGTCCACCCCGTTCATCCCCGGCATCATCACGTCGGTGAGGAGGAGGTCTATCTTTCCCGCGTGCTCGCTTGCGATACGGAGCGCTTCTTCGCCACCGGACGCAGCCAGGATCGTGTAGCCGAAGCGCGTCAGGGCCCGCCGGATGACGGCGCGCACCGCGTCGTCGTCCTCCACGATCAAAACGGTCCCACTACTTTCCGGACTGTCGCTCACTGAAGCTCGATTCGAGTTAAGAGCGCGATTGAAGTAACCGGGGACTAGCGCGCCCTGCGGTTGGCGCCCCCGGTCGCATGGGACGAACCAACTATAGGCGCACGGCGGTCTCTGTCCAGACGGACAGAATCCACCCAAAAAAAGTTCCGGCCGTCCCTTCAGACTGCTACACTCAAATCTCCTCAACTTCTCCTCGGAGACGAACTGATGCGGACGTTCGACGACACCCTCCGCGTGCGCAGCTACGAACTCGACGCCCTTGGTCACGTGAACCACGCCGTGTACCTGAGTTACCTCGAGCAGGCGCGGTACGATGCCATGGAGGCCGGAGGATTTCCGCACACGGAAGTGCTGGGGCGCGGGTGGGGAATTTACGTCGTCCGCGTCGAAGTGGACTACAAGAAACAATGTTTCCAGGGCGACGTTCTGCGAATCCGGACCTGGGTGGATGAGTTTCGAAAGGTTTCCATGGTGATCCGCCATGAAATCCGGAGGGAGGCCGAGGGCGAGGGGGCCGAGCCCGCACTCACCGCGCGCGTCGTCCTCGTCTGGATCGGCGAGAACGGGCGCCCCATGCGGGTACCGGAGGGCGCTCGGGCTTCGCTGGGTGGGTGATGGAGAGCTCGCCCCGCTTCAGTCGAGCCGCGCCACCACCTGGTCGCGAAGGTCTCGCAGGACCTGGGCGTCCGGCCCGGAAAGCCGGCGGGAGGCATCGCGAAGGGCGAGCTCCACCTCGACGAGCGCCTCGTCGCGACGCTCGCCCACCTGGACTTCCCCGGCGTCCAGCCTCTCCAGAAGGTGCCGGAAGCCAAAAACCATCGCGTTCTTGAGCCACCCGTCCGGCGCGAATCGCGGGACATTTCGCAGATCGTGATAAACGGCCACGGAACCGGGAGCCCGTGCCACCTGGGCGCGCAGGATGTGAAAAGTGGCGTGACGCCAGAGTCCTTTGCGGCTGAGACCGTTCGCGAGGTAAACGCTCGCGTGCGCGGCAGGATCGAAGGTCCATCCGACCCACATCCAGGACACCCAGTTGTCCACCCCGTTCGATATGCGGCCGCGGACCGCCTCGGTCGTCACCGTGCGGCGGGAGACATTCCCGATATCCCACCAGAGGCCGTGGACGAAGCGATGCACGGGCATGTCGCTCCCGAGCCGAAGCATATGTTGGGCGCCGAGCGAGGCGGCCCAGCGGCGGGCCTCGAAGCAGTCCTCGGGGCGAAGCCGGTCGATCGGCTCCATCACGCACGGAGCATCGGGATTCGCGGGGTCCCGGTCGGCGGCGCCGATCGCCCCGACCGCGGCGATGAGGGCCTGGGTGGTGGGAACGCGGTAATACGCCGCGAGGGCACGTGCCGCCCGACCGTCCCGATACTCCAAGATTCCGGGGGGTAGACCGACGACGGGCATCCAGTCGCGGTTATCTCCCTCGAGCGACCAGATCGGGAATTCCACGGCGACCGCCGTGCGCCTCGGGTCCACGCGACGCAGGTCCGCCGTCGTGAGATGGGCCGGCCACCCGTCCGCTCCGAAGACACCGATGGCGAAGTCACGGTCGTTAGCGAGAACCTGTCCGCCGGGCTGGAAGGGGCGGGAATCCTCCGCCGCGGGTGTGACGTGAATCGAGCGGACGTGGGCCACGATGTCGCGCGCCGTAGGAAGGTCCACATGGGCCAGCGCCCGCCGCACGATCGTCGTGTCCGTGAACGAAAAGAGGGCAAGATCGAATCCGTCTCTTGCCGAGTGGCAGGAGGCGCAGTCGTTCTGGAAAGCCGCGGCGCCAAGCGCCCTGTCTCCGGAAATCGCGGAAGCCGCGGCCTCGGCCACGGGATCCGTGGCACTTCCCTCGCAGCCCGCGAGAGCGAGAAGGGAAAGGGGGACGAGAAGGGCGGAGCGAGCGAGAGTTCTCATGGGCCGCCTCCCGCGACCGGGAGGGGTGACCGCCGTCCCCGGAAGGGAACGGTGCCCCCCTACCGCAGACGAGATACGCGCTAGAATCGCCGCGGTCAACAGGTGGAGACCGGCGAGGAGGCCCAAACGCCCCCCAATCGTCCCCCATTTTAAAGAGGCAACCCGATACAAGATTTGCGCGTTTCGTCCGGGCTCCGGCGCCACTTCCTTGGCCCGCGAAAGGTGCTCCCGCCAGGTCGTGTCGAGGAGATTGTTCACCGAAGCAGCCGATAGACCCACGACCCCGGTGACCCCTTCGGGCCTCGAGCGGGGGATCTCTTCGCGGATCACATTGATGCCCCCCCCCGAGCGCGTTGCTCCCATAGAGGAGGCCGGCCGGGCCGCGGACGACCGCGATCCGCTCAGACGAGATCGGATCAATCCCGACGGCATGGTCCGCCCCGCTCGTCGAGAGGTCGCCTGTGCGCTGACCGTCCTCCAGGACGAGCACCCGGTCGCCACCCATCCCTCGGACGATGGGCTGGGCGGGAGCCGGACCGAACGATTGCATCGAGATACCCTGAAGGGCCAGGGCGGAAAAGTCGAGTGTGTTCGCCCGGGGAAGGTTTTCCAGGTGGAAGGTCCCGTCCTGGTGCGTCAGATCAACCCGGCCGGTGTCGCGGACGCGGACCTGGGCCGTGACGATGGGCTCGCCGGTCGTTGCGTTCACGACACGCCCGGCGATCCGGCCGCGGGTTTGTCCTCCGCCCCCGGGGAGCTGGCCGGCGAGCGTTATAGGGGCGCCGAGGAGGGCGCCGGCCAGACCGAATCAGAGAAGGACGCGGCCCTGCGCACGCCGGGGTTTCCCGCCGGTCGGGATCCCGGCGCGCGGGGGGAACGCTGGAGGGTGTGGAGGGTGCCTCAACGCAGAGGCGGGCCACGGCCGCCGCCTTCCGCGGCTCCCTCGGAGAGCCGGCTTGTTGATAATGAGTCCGCATTCCCCCGACGGTGCCCAGGATGCGAAAAAGCCGTCCCTACCCCCTCCCCCGCGTGGGCAACGACGTCGTGGACCTCGCGCACCCCGCATGTCAGGGGCGCTCCCCGGGAGACCGCCTCCTCTCGCGCATCCTGTCCGAGAAGGAGCACGCCTGGCTGGACTCGGGGACCGATGCGCTCTGGCCGGTGCGCCTCTGGGCGCTCTGGGCGGCGAAGGAAACGGCCTTCAAGGTCGGCGCGAAAAGCGAAGGCGCCTCGGTTTTTGCGCCGGCAACTCTGGAATGCTCCCTCACCATCGAGGCCCCCCCGGGAGGGTTCACCCCAGCGGGCGGCAAATCCTCGGCCGGGGTCCACATCGAGGGGACCGTCCTGGGTCCGGGGAGCAACGGAGAGGTGCGCGTCGAGGGGACCTCCGACGGGAACTTCCTGCATGTGGTCGGCTGGAGTCCGGCAAAGGAAAGTCCGCCTCCGGGCTTTTTCGAGGTCGGCGTCGAAACGATGCCGGAGGGAGATGCGGAAGAGGCCCTCGACAGCTTTCGCGGACGCTTTTCCGAGGTCGAGTGGCAAGGCGTCCACTCCATTCCGTCGGCGCGGGTTCGATTGCTCGTACGGGAGCGGCTCAGGACAGCGATCGCATCGCGCGGGGCGCCCGGAGCGGAGGACCCCGCAGACCAGTCCGTCGAAATTCTCACCTCGCGCGACCGGCCCGGGCGGACGCCCCCGCGCATCCGGATTGCCGGGGAAGATCGCCCCGACCTCGACGTTTCCCTCTCCCACCACGGGCGCTACCTCGCCTGGGCGCTTCTTTTTCCGCACCGCACCTGACTGCGTTGCGAAGCGGACGCGGTGGGTGCCCCGCCCCCTGGCCGATCAGAACTCGGGGCGAAACCGAACGATGAAAGAGCCCCCGAAACGCTCGAAATAAGCGTCACCCACATCCGTCTCGGCCCGGGTCCATCCGACTCGAACCGTCCCATCGAGCCTCGAGGATAACGCACGCGAGACCGCGACATAGGCGAGGGTCGCGTTATCGGCCTCTTCGCCCGGGAGGAGCCGCGCGAATTCCGAAGGGTGCAGATACGACTTCGTCGAGATGGCCCCGTACACGGAGAGCGAGAGGTCTCTCGGCAGCGACGTCGCGAAGAGGCCGCTGAAGGTGAAGGCGTCGTACTCCGGGCGAAGCGAATTCGACCTGTTCGCCCGCACGTCGAGCGCGAGCTGGAGGAGGGAGGAGGTCTGCCGGGTCCAGGTGACTCCGCCCTGATAGGTCCGATCCCGGCGGAACGGGTCTTCCGGCGCAAAGGTGTTTTGCTGCGGGTAGCGACTTCCCTCGACCCCCGCGAAGAGGCGGAGCGTCGAGGGGCCGCTCGTGATGAGCGCGCCCGCCTCGACGAGCAACGCCTCGCGATCGAGGAGGCGAATCTGCGGTGCGAAAGCCGGGGCGAGGAAATCGCTCTTCGAGGCCGCGACCCGGAAGTCGTAGAGCACTTCCCCCGGACCCGGGAAACTCGCCGTTATCGAGGCCTCTCCGCTTCTGTATCCGGGCTGGAGATAGAGGGGCATGGGCGGCCGATCCTGGATCTCCCGTCCACGAAGGCGTGTCTGCACGGCGATCGAGCCCCCGGTCCCGATCCCCCGCGCGTACCCGAGGTCGAGGGTCCCCACCCATTCCCTGGGTGAATAATCGGCCTGCTCGAAGCCCGTCGTGGCGAACTGGCGCACGCCACCGTCGAAGGTGAAGAAAAAGGCGCCGTTCGTCGCCGTCTGCACGTCCGCTTCGGTTCGAAGGGCGAGCTCGCCGGTAAAGGCAGAGACCACCTCCGTCGAATCGGTGATCGGCACGCTGATCGCCGGGAAATTTCCCTGGTACCCCTCGGCGGATGCCCCCGCACTCACGACGAAGTCGCGGAGGGTGAACTGTGCGGCGAGAGGGAGCGGCGCCACGACGGCGAGAGGGGCCACGAGAAGGGACCAGCCCCGGAATCCGAGAAGGCGGTTCACCCGGGCGTTCCTCCGGCCGCGACCCGGAAGTCCTGGGCCCGAAGTCGCTGAAGGTCGCGATACTCCGCGGCGACTTCTCGGATGCCTGTGAAGAGTTCGATCTGTTCGGCGAGGGAATACTGGGCCAGAGCCCCGCTGGCGTTCGCACCCGCAATTGCGGCGGACACGCCCTGTGGGAGCCTGGCGGTGCGCCCTCCCGGAATGACGACAGGGGCGTTCGCGTCGAACCGGTTCAGATCGGCGATGACGTCCGCCCGCGCCTGTTCCACGCGTTCGCGCCGCTCGAGCTCCGCGATGAGCGCATCGAGGTCCACCAAGTACGTCTCGTAGTTATCCGCCTGCTCCTCCAGCACCGCGGCCTTGAAGCGCAGGTCGTCCGGGGTGTCGCGCGGCCCCTGTTCGAGCCGAATGATCGGTCGCAGGTCGAGATTCTCCCCGATGCCACCACCGATTCTGTCGAGAATGGTGTCCGCATCTCGAACCCGGGTCCGGACCCTTTGCAGCTCGAGCCGGAGCAATGCCTGACCCTCGGGCGTAAAGGGAGTGGGGCTGTTGAGGTCGTTCAGGATTTCGTCTTCGCGGGCCTCGAGCGCATCCACCATGTCCTCCGCCGCCAAACGTAGCTCCTCGGCGATCCGCCGGACCTCCGCGCTCGCGGCCATTTCCTCGACCGCTAGGGTGAAGTGAGTCGAGAAAGCCTGCTCGATCTGGTCCGGATCGCCCGATGCCCTCGCACTTACGACGCGGAGAAATGCCTGCTCCGTGTTGTACCGATCTTGCTGGAAGCGGGAGAGGGCGTCGTTGTATCGCTGGCTCAGGAGGTCGAACCGACTTTCGAGAGCTGCGCGCGTCGGCTGCGCGAAAGCGGGCTCCGCGCTCCCCATGGCAGCGAGGAGGAGGGCGGCGGCGAGGATCGGAAGAAAGACCCCCGGCGCCAGGACGCGACCCAGCGGAGAGGGGCTCACGCCTCGATTCCGTACTTCTCGAGCTTGTAGTAGAGCGCGCTCGGCTTGAGACCGAGGAGGCGCGCGGCCTCCGCCTTCACCCCCGCGGACTTCTCCAACGCCTGTCGAAGGAGACGTTCCTCCATCCCCTCGACGATCCGGTTGAGGTCCATTCCGTCGGGAGAAAGGGTGGGACCTGTCCCTTCGTCACGGGAAGAGGTGAAGGCCTCGACCGCGGGGAAGTCATCCGCGTCCAACGCATCGCCGTCCGCGAGGACGAGGGCGCGCTCGATCACGTTTTCCAGCTCTCGGACGTTCCCGGGCCAGAGGCGGCCGAGGAGTCGCTCGATCGCCGACTCGGTGAGCGAAGCGGCCGGAGAGCAGGTCCGCTCCCGGAGCTTCGCCACGAAGTGGCGGGCGAGGACCGGGATGTCCTCGCGGCGCTCCCGAAGGGGCGGGAGTGTCAGTGGGACGACGTGCAGGCGGTAAAAGAGGTCCTCGCGGAAGCCCGAGCCTTCCAGGAGGCCCCGGGGCGACTGGTTCGTCGCGGCGATCACACGCACGTCCACCTGGATCGTCTCTTCGCCCCCCACCCGCTCGAGCTCGCGCTCCTGGAGGACCCGGAGGAGGCGGATCTGGGTCTGCGGTGCGACCGTCGCCACCTCGTCGAGGAAAAGTGTTCCCCCGTGTGCGAGCTCGAAGCGCCCCCGGCGGCGGCGCTCGGCCCCCGTAAAGGCTCCCCTCTCGTGCCCGAAGAGCTCGGAGTCGAGAAGGCTCTCGGCAAGCGCCCCGCAATTGACGCGGATGAAGGGACCGCCCGCCCGGCCCGACCCCGCATGGATCGCCCGAGCCACGAGCTCCTTCCCCGTCCCCGACTCCCCGTAGATCATCACTGTGGAATCGCTTCGAGCGACCCGATCGATCCATCGGTAGACGCGGTGCATCGCCTCGGACTCGCCGACGATCGCGCCGTAACGCGCGTCCCCTCCCTCCTTGAGCCCCTCCTTCAGGTAGGTGTTCTCCACGCGAAGCGAGCGGTTCTCCTTCCGAAGCCGTTCCCGTTCCTCCCGCGTCTGGAGGAGGCGCTCGACTTTCACGCCGAACTCCTCCGAAGAGAAGGGCTTCGTCAGGAAGTCCGAGGCGCCGAGCTTCATGGCCTCGACCGCCTTTTCGATCGTTCCGTACGCGGTAATGACGAGGACCTCGGTGTCCGGGTGTTTCTCCCGCACCGCCTTCAGGACCGAGAGTCCGTCCATCCCCGCCATTTTCAGGTCGGTGATGACGAGGTCCGCCCCGTTTTCGTCGAGAATCTCCATCCCCGCGACCCCGCTCTCGGCGGAGTACGTGCGATGACCTCGGCGCCGGAGGAGGAGCTCGAGCCCCTCTCGCATGGAGTCGTGGTCGTCAATGATCAGGATTTGGGCCATGGGCCACCTCGGGTCGCCGGCGCCCTCGCGGGCACCTTTTCCGGTCAGGGCAATGCGGCGGGGAGATCCTCGGATCCTTGGAAATATACTCGGAATTCGGCACCCCTCCCAACGGGGCGCACCGGCACGCCGGAGTCCTTCGCCTCCTCCGGATCTACCAATACGACCCTCGCCCCATTCGATTCGAGTACCCGCTTCACGATGGCGAGCCCGAGGCCCGCCCCCTGCTCACGGTCGGTCACGAAGGGTTCGAAGATGTTCTGGCGCAGCTCCTCCCGGACCCCCGGACCGTCGTCGGAGACCGAGACTACGGCCTCCCCGTTTTGCCACCACGCCTCGAGTCGCACGTGTTTTCCCGCCTGCGCCGCGTTCTGGAGGAGATTGAGCACCGCGCGCTTCACATGGTCCGGGTCCGCGCGGCCAAGGAGCGGCTCGTCGGGGAGAACGGTCGAGAGCGTCCCTCCGTCCCAGGCGATCTGCATCTCGATGAGGTCCGCGGCTTCCTGGAGGGGATGGCGGAGATCGTGGAGTTCGACTTGGGGGTGAAGAGGGCGGGCGAAGGTGAGGAACGAGTTGATGATTTCGTTCAGGGCCTCCACCTCTTTCCGCACCCTCCCGAGCAAGCGAAGTCTCTCCTCACGATCTTCGGTTTCGAGCGCGGCCGAGGCGAAGAGCTCGAGGCCCCCGAGGGGATTTCGAATCTCGTGGGCGACCTGGGCGAGCATGAGGCGAAGTTGCTCGTCGCGTTGCACGATCCCCGTCCGCATCCGCTCCATCGCCCGCGCGAGCCGCCCCAGCTCGTCGCCTCCTTCGTCCGCAATCGCCTGGTCCCACCGTCCGCGCTGGATCCGGAGGGCGGCCCGCGAAAGCCGCTCGAGAGGGCGGACGATATTCCCGGCGAGAAGGGCCGCGAGCAGCACCGCGAGGAGGACCGCGGCCAGGGACCCGGCTACGAGTGTGTTTCGAAAATCTACCAGGGGCGCGAGGAAGTCCGCCTGCATGAGGACGACGAGCATCGCGTCCGTTTCACCGAGCCGCTTGAAGCCGTATTTGTAGAATCGTCCGTCCTCGCCCTGGAAGACGGGTGTCACGGCTTCGCCCGCCGACCAGGCCTGATCGAGTTCGGCCCTGTAGGCCGCGAGGAAGCGCAACTCGGTCCCGATGGGAAACTCCTCGGGAGCGTAAGAGGTCACGAGAAGCGTGTTTTCGCGGCGGAAGAGGTGAGCCTCGTCCACGTAGCGGAGGAGGCCCAGGAGCCGATTCCGATTCCCGGTATAGAGGAGGCCCCGCTCGTCTCCGGGCCGCAACTGAAGGATCTGATCGCCGTCTAGCCCCACCTCCGCCGCCGCTCCCGCCACCCAGACCAGCTTCTCGTCGAGCTCCCGCTCGAGCGCCCGGCTCGTGACGCTCCAGGCGAACCACCCTCCGGCCACCGCAAGGAGAAGGGAAAATCCCGCGAGCGCGAGGACGAACCGCCGTCTGAGGCTCATCCAGGCCGACTCGGTCTGCACAATCCCCCAGCTCCCACCGCCCTCAGAAGCCGCACGTGATCCTCTCCACCAGCGGTGCCGCGAACTCGATCGGGAAAGAGATCGACGGAAGGATGACGATGTGGAAGGGATAGACCCGCTTTTCGGCCGGTGAGCAGAAGTCGCCCGGAAGCCGCTCGACGACGTCCACCCGGTGCCCCTGCGTGGCCTTGTGGACGCCGCGCACCTGGACCGAGTCTCCGGCCTCCTGCCGCGCGCCGATCGCCCCGAGAAGGACCGACTGAGAAAACCAGTTCACCTCCGGAAGCTCCGCGGCCGGGCTGGCGTGAAGAGCCCAGAAGGCGAGGAACTCCTGCGGCGGACCCCCGTCCGAGGAGGTGAAGATCCGCGACACCGTTGGCAGTGCCGGGGAGTACTCGCCGCGGTCCAGGGTCCCGAAGGGCACCGTTCCCGCGTAGGTGGACGTCGTGCTCGAGCCGATCGTGAAGAAACGGGCGAGCTGCGCCGCCGTGACGACGCGCGCCGCCTCGGCGTCCGGGCCCGAGGTCGCCGGATTGAGATCCGGGGAGAGGGACGAGAGGACGAAGATCCCGCGCGTGCAGCGGACCCACCGGGCCGTCTCGTTCCGCTCGGTGTCCTGGATCGTGACGGTCACCTGGGTCGTGAGCTGGGGAAGGAAAAAGCCGCCACACGCCGGAAGGATGTCCTGCGAGACCGTCCCGAGGAGTCGCGTTCCCGCCGCCTCGGTGAGTTGGAAGACGAGAATCCGGTACTCGTCCGTGAGCTCTCCCGGGTTGAGGCGGCTCCGCCGCACCGTCTCGCTCCCGAGAATCCCCAGGTAACTCACCCGCTCGGCGAGCGTCCATCCGCCATTCGAGCGCCAGCGGAGCGTCTCGGTGAGTGTCCCCTGGAAGAGCCCGAGTTGAGGCCCCCCGAGCGGCTGACCGAGCGGGGATCGCACCTCGACCTGGACCTCGCCCACCTTCCCGAAGCCCTCCACGGGCCCCACCGGATCGGGCCCGTCGCAGGCCGGGAGAAGCCAAGCCAGGAGCACGGCCGACACGAACCCGACCGGGTGCCTTGCCTTGACGGGCACCGGGACCGGTGAAACTTCAGTCGTGTGAGCCATCGCGATCGCCTTCTCTCTCTTCTGGTCGAACGCTCTCTCGCCCTCGGGGAGTTTACACTCGCCAGCGGCGCTCGTTCGACCTATTACATCGACGCACGCCTCACCACCATGTCGGCGGAGGGACAGTTCCTCGTCGGGGCAGTCGGCCTCGAGGCCGTTCGCGCCCATTTCCCCCGGGCTCGTTGGATCGGAGGACTCACCCTCGGCGCCGACCCGCTCGCCTGCGCCATCGCCCACCGAAGTTGGCTCGAAGGGCCCCCCCTCGACGCCTTCACGGTGCGGAAGAGTGCCAAGGACCACGGGACCGGGCAGCGGATCGAGGGAGGGGTTCCCCGCGCCGCCCCCGTGGTGATCATGGAGGACACGCTCACGCGGGGGGGAAGCGCCCTCGAGGCTCTTCAGGTCCTCGACGATCATGGCGCGGAGATCCTCGGCGTGTTGGCGCTCGTGGACAGGGAGGCGGGAGGAAGCTCTCGCATCCGCGCGGGCGGGCACGAGGTCGTTTCGCTCTTCACGGCGAACGACATTCTCCGCGCCGCGGGGCACGAGCCCGGCGCCTGAGCGAAACGCTTCCCGGCGTTCTTCTTAGTCCACCAACCGGAGAGGCATCACCAGACAAAGGTAATCGGGGCGCGTCTCTTCTTCCCCGACCACGGGCTCCACGGTCGCCGCCCGTTCGGGCGCCTTGAATCCCATCCGTACCTCGTCCGTTCCGACATACCGGAGCACCTCGAGCAGATAGTTCGCGTTGAACCCTATGGCGAGCGGCTCGCCGGAGTAGCTCACCTCTACCTCGTCGTGGGCCTCGCCGAGATCCGGGGTGAGGACGTTGAGCTCGACCCTTCCTTCCTCGAACTTGAGCCGGATTCGGTGCGTCTGGTCGGATGCGACCGCTGCTACACGCCGAATCGCGGACTCCAACCCCCGCCGGTCCACGACCGCGAACCGGTCGTTGTCTTTCGGAATCACCTGCTCGTAATTGGGATAGGTCCCCTCGATCAGGCGCGTATAAACCTCTGTCCCCTCCGAGGCGAAACCGAGGTGGTTTCCCCCGCGTGCGATCTTCACGGTCTCTCCTTCCGCAAAGAGGCGCTGGACCTGCTGGAGGGCGGCCGGCGGAACGATGAGTTGCGCCGTCGTCTGCACGGAGGGGCCGGCCGGGATCGTCATCTTCGCAAGACGGTGCCCGTTCGTCGCGACCATTCTCATCTCACCATCGCGGAGCTCCCAGAGGACTCCGTTGAGGACTGGGCGGCTCTCTTCGGTCGAAACGGCAAACGCGGTGTGGCGGATGAGCGAAAGGAGATCTTTCCCGGTCGCGGTCCACCCCCCCTCGAAGGAAACCTCCGGAAGCGAAGGGAAATCTCCCGGTGGAAGTCCGTTCAACTTGAAGTGCGATCGTCCACAACGGAGCTCGACCTGGTCCCCCCGCGTGCTTACTTCCACCGGCTGGTCTGGAAGCTCTCTCGCAATTTCGTGGAGCTTTCGACCCGGCGCGGTCAGCGCTCCGGATTCCTTCACCTCGGCCGGTGCCCGCACGCGTACACCGACGTCCAGATCCGTTCCACTGATCCGGACCGCGTCGTCCTTCGCCTCGAGCAGGATGTTCGAGAGAATCGGAAGGGTCGTCTTGGAAGGAATGCTCGCGGAAACCGCGGTCAGCCCCTGGTGGAGGTTCTGACGGGTGATCGTGAATTTCATCCGGGCCTCACGAATGGGGTCGGGACCGTGTTATTCCACAGGAAGCTCTCTTCTACTTCTCCATTGTACTTCAAACAGTAGTAGTAGTAGGGAGAGTGGAAGTGTGGACGATGTCGGTACAGGATACCGGAAAAGGGTGGCGCGCACCACCATCCGGGGGTACCGGAAAGGGTGGGAAGGGGGTGGAAAGGAAAGGCGGTTTCTCCACACTCTCCACGCGATTCTCGGGAGTGATGAAAAACCACGCTCGATCCACAGGGTTGTCCACGCCGGTGTGACGACTCGGCGTCGGGTCCGTCACGCGCGGACCTCCAGCCTATGACGAAGCTCGGTCACCCGTGATGCAAATGCCGGGTCCTTTTCCATCTCCTGTTCGACCTTCTTGATGGAGTGGATTACGGTGGAGTGATCGCGCCCGCCGAAGGCCTGCCCGATTCGAACGAGGGAGGCGTCCAGGATTTCGTGGACGAGGAACATCGCGACCTGCCGAGGAAGGGTGACGTCCTTCGTCCGTCTCTTGGAGGTGAGGGCGTCCGGGCGCACGTTCCAGCTCTGCGCGACCTCGTCCCGGATCCGTTCCGGCGTGAGAGGTGCGCCTTCCCCCCCAAGTCCCCCCCGGATCATGCTTTGGAGGGCGGCTCGTGCAAGGTCGATGTTGATCTCCTCGTTCCGGAGCGACGAATAAGCGAGGAGCTTGATGACCGCGCCCTCCAACTCCCGCACCGACGCGGTGCAGGAACGCGCGATGAAGTCGAAGATCTCGGGATCGATCACGAGGCCGTCGAGCGCGGCCTTCTTCTGAAGGATGGCCACCCGCGTTTCGTAGTCGGGTGGCTTGATGTCCGCAACGAGTCCCCATTCGAAGCGGGAGACGAGTCGGTCCTCGACTCCCGGGAGTTCCTTGGGAGGACGGTCGCTCGTGAGGACGAGCTGCTTCCCGTTTTCGTAGAGGGCGTTGAAGGTATGGAAGAACTCCTCCTGCGTGCTCTCCTTCTGGGCGAGGAAGTGTACGTCGTCCACCAGAAGGAGATCGATCATGCGGAAGCGGCGGCGGAAAGCGGGCGTCGTTCCTTGTTGGATCGCGTTCACGAGCTCGTTCATGAAGCGCTCGGTCGTGACGTAGGCGACCTGCGCGGAGGGATTTCGCTCGAGAACGAGGTGCCCGATCGCGTGCATGAGGTGCGTCTTTCCGAGTCCCACGCCCCCGTACAGGAAGAGGGGGTTGTAATTCTTGGCCGGACGCTCCCCGACTGCCTTGCACGCGGCCGCCGCCAGTTGATTGTTGGCGCCCACGACGAATCGGTCGAAGGAGTAACGATCGTTCAGATTCGCCGCGCGCTTGGGATCACTCACCCGCTCCGCCGCGAATCCAGTTGCTCCCCGGGACCGCGGCCCGCTGCCGGAGAACGGAGGCGCGGTGGTGGGCATCGGTTCTGCGACTTCGAGCGCGGGGAGCTGGGCGGCGGCGCTCGGAGCGGAACAGCGAAAGGTCAGGTCGAGCGGGCGCCCCAGCACTTTCTCGACGATTTCACCGAGAAGCGAGCCGTATTTGTCCTCCACCCACTCGACATGGAAGGCACTCGGCGCTTCGACGATCAGCTCGTGGTCGGAGAGCCCGACCGCAGTGCTTCCCGCGAGCCAGGTGCGGTAGCTCTGCTCCGGGATCCCCGTCCTCGCGGACGAAAGAACCTGAGACCAAAGCTCCGGGGCGGTGAACTCCATACGGCGGCGAGCGGTGACGCTAGGCGAGAGAATGTCGCGAATCCGGCGGATCCGGGGGAAAGATCCGATCCTAACCGCCGCGTCCCGCGAAAGTCAATCTGCGC